>CAKOYL010000004.1 GCA_934130705.1 uncultured Clostridia bacterium | reverse complement strand
ACCATATATTGGGCAAATTGGTCCATACAAAAATCCTCTTTTATTAAATACTCCTAATGTAACTACACAATATATTGTTTCTAATACCCATCCCAAAAAGGCGTAAACAAAAAAATATAGTACTTTTTTCTGTTTTTGGTTTAATTGGTTTGTCTCTGTGATACTTGTGTTATTCATATTCCCCCCCTATTTTTATATTAATCATTTTAACATATTTATTTTGGTATTGCAACAATAAATCATATTAATATCTATTGTATATAATTCATATTAATATCTATTGTAAAACTGTATTTGTGGAATTTATATTATAATAAGAAACACAGCTTCTACTTAAAGAAACTGTGCTTAAGAATGTTATTTAATTATTATTTCACAACTTCAACATCAATATTTAAATTTTCACCATTAATATTTGTATCTGTATAATCTGCTCTATCTGCATCATAAACGATTTCTACTGCTAAAGTATCATGTTTAATTAACTCAGCATTTTGTTTTATAACATTTTCTAACATTTCATTTCCAGATACATAAAGATTTATTTTATCTAATACTTCAAAACCTTTGTCTTTTCTCATATTTTGAACTTTTGATAATACTTCTCTTACATAACCTTCTTCTTTTAATTCTGGTGTGATATGTGTGTCTAATACAACACCTATTTCACCTTCACCAGCAAATGCAAATCCATCTTTTCCATTCATTGTTATTAATAAGTTTTCTGAATTTAAACCAATTTGTGTATCATCTATTTCAATGTATTCAACTCCACCGTTTTTTACTGTGTTTGCTAAGTCCATTTGATTTTTCTTTGCTATTTCTTCTTTTATTCTTGGGATTAATTTTCCGTATTCTTTTCCTAATACTGGTAAATTTGGTTTTATTTCAAAGTTTACGTAGTCTGACATTTCTGCTCCTAGTTCAACTTTTTTAACATTTAATTCTTCTTTTACAATGTCTGAATAATATTCTGGTAAAGTATCTACAGATATTAACATTTCTGATAATGGTTGTCTGTTTTTGATATTTACTGAATTTCTTGCACTTCTTCCTAGTTTTACTATTGTGTATGCTAAGTCCATTTCTTGTTCTAGTTTTGTATCTACTGCTGCTGCATCATATTCTGGCCATGAGCATAAGTGTATACTTTCTGGTGCTGTCTTGTCTAATCCAGCTACTAAGTTTTGATAGATTTCCTCTGTCATGAATGGTACAAATGGTGCTGATATTTTGCTTAATGTTACTAATACTTTGTATAATGTTACATATGCTCCTATCTTTTCATCTGTTAATTCTTGACTCCAGAATCTTTCTCTGTTTCTACGTACATACCAGTTTGAAAGTTCATCTGTAAAGCTTTCAATTTGAAGTGCTGCTGATGTTATATCATATTTGTCTAATTTTTTATCTACTTCTTTTACTAATGTATTTAATTTAGAGATAATCCATTTGTCCATTATGTTTGTTACTTTGTAATCTTTATATTCTAATGGATTGAATTGGTCTATTTCTGCATATAGAACATAGAATGAGTATACATTCCATAATGTGCTTAAAAATCCTCTTTGGGTTTCTTGTACATTTTCTAGTCCTAATCTTGTTGGTAACCATGGTGCACTACATGTGTAGAAATGCCATCTTGTAGCATCTGCTCCAACTTCGTTTAATAATACCATTGGATCTACTCCGTTACCTTTTGATTTTGACATTTTTTGTCCTTTTGAGTCTAGTACGTGTCCTAATACTATACAGTTTTCAAATGGTGTTCTTCCAAATAATGCTGTTCCTAAGGCTGTTAATGTATAGAACCATCCTCTTGTTTGATCTATTGCTTCTGATATGAATTGTGCTGGGAAATTTTTCTCAAATAAGTCTTGGTTTTCAAATGGGTAATGTAATTGTGCAAATGGCATTGAACCAGAGTCAAACCAGCAGTCTATAACTTCTTTTGCTCTTGTCATTTTTTTACCACATTTTGGACATTTTAAATGTACATTATCAATATATGGTTTGTGTAATTCGATATCATCTGGGCAGTCTATTGCTTTTTCCTTTAATTCTGCAATGCTTCCAATACATTCTTGGTGTCCACACTTTTCATCTTCACAAGTCCAAATTGGAAGTGGTGTTCCCCAATATCTGTCTCTTGAAATTCCCCAGTCTATTACGTTTTCTAGGAATTTTCCAAATCTTCCGGTTCTAATTGTATCTGGATACCAATTTACTTTATTATTGTTTTCAACTAATTCATCTCTTAGTTTACTCATTGCAACAAACCAACTTTCTTTTGGGTAGTAAAGCAATGGTGTGTCACATCTCCAACAGTGTGGATATGAGTGCATATGTTTTTCTTTGCTAAATAGTTTATTTTCATCTTGTAACCATTTGCAAATATCTTCGTTACAATCTCTAACAAATCTACCTGCCCATGGTTCTACTTCTGGTACGAATTTTCCTGTTTTGTCAACTAAGTTTACAAATGCTATACCATTTTGTTTAGAAACTAAACTATCATCTTCACCATATGCTGGTGCAATATGAACTATTCCTGTACCATCTGTTAATGTTACGTAATCTCCATGAATTACTTCAAAGGCTTTTCCATCAACTTTTGCAAATGGCATTAATTGTTCATATTTTGTTCCTAATAATTCTTCACCTTTGAATTCTTTTACGATTTCATATGGTGTTTCTTTTAATACTGATTCTATTAAATCTTTTGCTAAAATATAGTTTTCGTATACTGGTTCATCATCTGTTCCAATATTTGCTTTAATTTCTGCATAAGTATATGATTTGTTTACACATAATGCTAAGTTTGAAGGTAATGTCCATGGAGTTGTTGTCCATGCTAAAATATATGTGTTATCTTTTCCTACAACTTTGAATTTTGCAATACAAGTTAAGTCTTTAACATCTTTATAACCTTGTGCAACTTCGTGTGAAGATAAAGCTGTTCCACATCTTGGACAATATGGCATTACTTTGTGACCTTCATATAAAAGTCCTTTTTTCCATAATTGACTTAAAGCCCACCAAACAGATTCAATGTAGTCATTGTGGTATGTTACATATGGATGTTCCATATCTACCCAATAACCAACTTTGTTTGTCATTTCTTCCCACATATGAACATATGTGAAAACGCTTTCTTTACATTCTTTTACGAATTTTTCTACACCATATTCTTCGATTTGTTGTTTTCCTGAAATACCAAGTTTCTTTTCTATTTCAAGTTCAACTGGAAGACCATGTGTGTCCCAACCTGCTTTTCTATCAACATGGTAACCTTTCATTACTTTGTATCTAGGGATTATGTCTTTCATAACTCTTGTTTCAATATGTCCAACATGTGGTTTTCCATTTGCTGTTGGAGGTCCATCATAAAATGTAAAATATCTTTGACCTTTATTCATATCAAAATTTTTCTTGACTATGTCATTTTTCTTCCAGTAATCTGCAACTTCGTTTTCCATTCCAACAAAGCCTTTTTTTAATTCAACTTTTTTGTACATAAAATTTCCTCCTTTTTTTCAACCAACGGGGACGTTCTTAAATTGGTTGAGTAACGTCTACGATTGGTCTCATTTATTTATTAATTAAATTTTTGTTTTGACTGATTTTATTTCTTGTAATTCAAATCTATATTTTTGTTTTACATTTGGATATTTTTCGTGATCCACTTCTGATAAAAACATTTCTTTTGGTCTTACCCATAAGCTACCATCTTCATATAGTCTTCTGTATATTACCATTTCTTCTTGATTCTCTGAGTCTTTTGCTATATTTTCCACTACATAGTAGTCTCCTTTGAAATGCTTGTATACTCTGCCTATTTTTAATTCTTGCATATGTTCCTCCTTCTTGATTTCAAACAGCGAATCGTTCAATCGACCAATGGGGACGTTCTTTAATTGGTTGAATATTATTTTCTTTTTAATATTTATTCATATACTTTTTCAACCAATTAAAGAACGTCCCCATTGGTCGATTGAACGATTCGTTGTTTGAAAAAATAAAAGCTATCTCATCCTAATATTAGGACGAAATAGCTTGAATTCCGCGGTACCACCTATTTTAATAATGCGTTTTGCGTTTTATATAAATTTGTTTACATTATTCACTCAATATCTTTAACGCAGATTTACGTTTAGACTTACTTGCACTTTTATTTTGCTTTAAGTCTAAAAACAGTTAAGGTGATAAAAAATTATTTTTACTTACCAAATTCACAGCTTACTTTGGCTCTCTTTAAGATATTTTATAATTTTTGTTGTCCTTACTTTTGTCTTTTTTTATTTTTATGTTTATTATTATATCACATTTTTTTGTGATTTCAAGTGGTTTTATTATTTTTTTTTATTTATTATATCTTTTGTTTTATTTTTATTATTCTACATATACTAAATAAAACAATGGAAAGGTTTAAATATGAATCAAATATTACAAACAAAACTTGAAAATTCTAAAAATTTTGATAGGAATAATAATAAAAATAAAAACAAAAAATCAAAGTCTTTTATAAAGATTCAATTTTATATTTCTATTATACTTTTTTTATTATTAATTATTTATTTATTTTTCTATTGGCAAAATTTGCACAAAAATTCAACCTACTCTGATAGTCTTTTGTATAATTATAATTTAACTAGATTGTATGCTGATACTGAAAATTCTAATGATATATATTCTAACAATTTTTTTACTATATTGGATGAAAATGCCAAAAGTAACTATATTTTAGGAATTATTGAAATTAAATCTATAAATTTGTATTACCCTATTTTTGCTTATTACAGTGATAATGATTTAAAAGTTTCTCCTTGCAGATTTTATGGTCCTGAACCTGGGAAAGTTGGAAATATCTGTATTTTAGGTCATAATTATAATAGTAATATGTTCTTTAGTAATGTTAATTTATTAAAAGTAAATAATAAAATTGTTTTATATGACAATTCTCAAAATGCATTTAATTATTTTGTAGAAAGTGTTTATGAAGTAAATAATAATGACTTTTCTCCAATTTATGATTATGATAAAAATGAGAAGAATCTTACTCTTATAACTTGTAATAATATTAATAATAATAGAATTATTATTAGAGCTCGTATTAAGTAAAAAATAATAAAAATAAAATACAGCTTCCAAAGTAAATTGGAAACTGTATTTTATTTTTATTTTAATTTTCTTTCAATTAAATCTGCTATTTCTTTTGCCTTTTCAGTTATATATTTTTGGTCTTCTCCTTCTATCATAACTCTTACTAAAGGCTCTGTTCCTGAAGGTCTTATTAAAACTCTTCCATTTCCAGCAAATTCTTTCTCTAATTTTTCTATTGATTCTTTTATTTCTGAATCTTTATTGTAATCATATTTTTTATCTGCATTTACTTTTGCATTAACCAATACTTGTGGATATAGTTTTATGATTTCTGCCATTTTTGATGCAGATTCGTTTGCTTCTAATATAGCTTGAATTAGCATTAATGATGTTAATATTCCATCTCCTGTTGGATTATAATCAAGTAGAATTACATGACCTGATTGTTCTCCACCTAAGTTGTATCCTTCTTTTAACATTTCTTCTAGAACATATCTATCTCCAACTTGTGTTTGTGCAAGTTCCAAACCATTATCTCTAGCGTATTTATGTAACCCTAAATTACTCATAACTGTTGCAACTAATGTGTCTTTTGCTAATTTTCCTTTATTTCTTAGATAATTAGAAATAATAGCCATTATTTTGTCTCCATCAATTTCATTACCTTTTTCATCTACTGCAAGACATCTATCTCCATCTCCGTCATATGCTACACCTAAACTTAATTTATTTTCAACAACATATTTTTTTAATCCTTCTAAATGTGTTGAACCACAATCATGGTTTATATTTATTCCATCTGGATGATTATTTATTATTTTATATTTAATTCCTAATGCTTTAAATACTTTTTCTGCTACTACAGATGTTGCTCCATTTGCCGTATCTATTCCAACAACAAAATCATCTCTATTTATCTTTTCAATATTATCATCAAAGTTTTTTCTGAAGAAATATACATATTCATCTAATAAATCCATTCTATATTCAGATACACCAATTTTACTGCTTATAGCTGTTAGTTCATTTATTTTTCCTGAGTCCATTACTTCTTCTATTTCTTCTTCTAAGCTATCTGGAATTTTCATTCCTTTATTACTAAAATATTTTATTCCGTTAAATTCATATGTATTATGTGATGCTGATATAACAACACTTGCGTCTGCATTTAATTTTCTTGTTAAATATGCAACTGCTGGTGTTGGAATAACACCTAGTAATTTTACATTTGCTCCATAACTTAAAAATCCTGCAACCATTGCACTTTCTATTAATGTTCCTGATATTCTTGTATCTCTTCCAATTAAAATTGTTGGAGTATGATCTGTATGCTTTGATAAAACATATGCTCCAGCTTTTGCTACTTTATATACTAATTCAGGTGTAAGTTCTGTGTTAGCTATTCTTCTTATTCCATCTGTTCCAAAATATTTTCTCATAACTTTTCCTCTTTTCTAACTCATAAAAACTTTATTTTCTTTTTAAATACATCATTAGTTTTTCTTTCCATGTTAAAGTGACTTCAGTTGGCTCTTCAATATCAATTCTTTTATTTTTTAATGCTAATTCTGGATTTGTTGTTGTTAATTCTTTTAATTTATCTTCTCCAATTATAGCTTCTATTTTTGATAATGCCTCTGGTATTGTTTTATATATTGTATTTTGTCTGTGTACATCACTTCCAAGAAAATGTATCATATTATTTTCAAAAAATTTCTTTACTATAAATTCAGCCTTTTGACCATATCTTCCAAGAATACTTCCATAATTAGCTTGCATTAATACACCTTTATCGATTAAATCATTTATAAGCTCTGGTTCTTTTTGTACAAAGCTATATCTTTCAGGATGTGCAAGTACTGGTATTAGTTTATTCTCTTCTAATGAATATATTACATCATATAGATTCATTGGTTCAACATTAAGTGGCATTTCAAATAAAACATAACTACTATTATTTATTGTTGATGCTTTACCATCTATTAATAGTTGCATCATATTTTCTGTTAAGTATATTTCATTTGCCAAATATAAATCTATATCTACTCCTTTATTTTTCAAAGTATCAACAATAGCTTTTACCCATACATCTCTTTCAGGTACGTTTGTTTCATAATAATTTTCTATATAATGTGATGTTAAAACTATTCCTCCAAATCCTGCTTCTTTTGCTTCTTTTATTAAATTTATTGTTTCATCTATACTTCTAGAACCATCATCTATGTTTGGTATAATATGTGTATGAAAGTCTATCATTGTTGTTCTCCTTCTCCTTTGTTAATTTCTTTGGTTTTTTCGTCTTTTTTTACTTCTTTTATTTCTTCCTCATAATAATATTGTTTATTTTTTGATGATACTGGCATTTTGTTCATTACAACTCCTGCTATATTGCCACCTACATTTTTTATGCTTTTTATTACTTTTTCTAAATTATCTTTTTTAGTTTCTTTATATGCGGTAACTATTAATGTAGAATCAGTTATTCTTGCTAATATTACAGAATCAGTAACAAGCTCACATGGTGTTCCATCAATTATTATTAAATCATATTTTTCTTTTAATTTTTCTAGCAAGAATTGCATTTGTGGTGCTACTAATAATTCTGATGGATTTGGTGGTATATTACCAGCAGTCATTACTTGCAAATTTTCTATTTCAGTTTTTTGTACATATTTTGAAATTTCTATTTTTTCTTTGTTCTCCATATCTATATCGGCTAAACAATTAGATAATCCTGGTCTTGGTGATATTCCAAATATTGTATATTGTCTTCCTTTTCTCATATCTGCATCAATTAAAACGACTTTATTTCCTGCTTGTGCAAATGTTACTGCTAAATTAGAAGAAACCCAGCTTTTTCCCTCACCTGGAAATGTTGATGTTACTAATAAAGTTTTTAATTTTTTGCTTGTATTCATAAATTGTATATTTGTTCTTAATGTTCTAAATGCTTCTGATATTGGAGATTTAGGAGTTCTTTGAGTAATAAGTTCTTTTTTTATATTCATTACTTCTTTTTCCCTCCTTTTTGTGATTCAAAGTTATACTTTGGTATTGTTATAAGAACTGGCACTTTGAATTGTTTTTCTATATCTTCTGGTGATTTTACTGTATTATCTAATAAACTTTTTATTACTACATAAATTACAGATATTACTATTCCAATTCCTGCAAATAGAATGAAATTTTTAGTGTGGTTAATGTTGGAAGGTGTTTTATTTACTTCAGCATTATCTACAACATGTACGTTATTAATATTATATATTTCTGCTACTTTAGCTGAAAATACATTTGCTATCTCGTTTGCTATTAATGCTGCATTATCAGCGTTTTCGTTTGTAACTGAAATTTTAATTAATTCGGTATTTGATACTGCTGTTACTGTTATGCTGTTTTTTAATTTTTCTTCTTGAATATCCATATTTAAATTTTTTATTACTGTTCTTAAAACATTTTTGCTTTTTATTAATTCACTATATGTTGAAATTAATTTTGAGTTTAATGTTATATCTGTTGTTGTTATTGTGTTTCCTGTTGTGGTTGCATTTTCTGATGTTGCTAGTACTAGTGTTGTTGATGCTGTGTATTCTGGTGTTATGAATTTTATTTCATATACTATTCCTATTAGTATACAAGCTAATATGATTAAAATTATTTGGATTTTTCTGTTCCAAAATGCTAATAATATTTCTTTTAAATCAATTTCTTCTACATCTTCCATTTTTCTTCTCCTGTTTTTTATGTAGTGTTATTCTATCACATTATTTTTTTAGCTTCAAGTTTTTTTAGTAATTTGTTTATTTCACTTCTTCTATTTTGTGCTCAGTTAATGCTTTATATACAGATATTATTATTAAAACTATTATTATTCCTAAAAATACTCCACATGTGTCTATTCCAACATCTATTGGTGATGCTGTTCTTCCTGGTGTAAAGCTTTGGTGTATTTCGTCTGATGTTGCATATATTAGTCCTACTAATATGCTTATTGAAAATTTGTATTTTAAGTGGAGCTTGTACGTACTTATGAAGCTCATTATTAATATTCCTACTAATGTATATATAGAAATGTGCGCACCTTTTCTTATTATTGGTTGCGACCTTTCTACTATTTTTGTTTTTGTTTTTTCATTTAAGTTTTTTGTGTATGGGAATACGTCTATTATTTTTCTTGCTACTTTTCTGCTTAGTCCACTTGATGCTTGTCCATCTTGGTTTGAGAAGTTGAAGATGGATACAAATGTTAGTCCTAGCAGTATTAACATTGTTATTCTAAATAAGGTGCGTTTCAATTTTAGGACCTCCTCCATTTATCATCTTTTTAATAAATTGCTTATTCACTTAATTATCAAATATAATTTTTTCTATTATTTTTCTAATACCTACAATAATTCATATATTCTATTCATTATATTAGAAAATACTTGTTTTATTTGACTCCAAATTTTTAAATTTTCTACTCTCTTCATAACATTTTTTTCAATTAATTGTCTAATTAAATCAATTCCTGCTCCCAAGCAAAAAATTAATACTGCTGTTCCTAAAATATAAAATAAAGAAAATTTACTATTTAAATTCATTTTTGTCTTAAAAATATTTTGCCACATATAGTGATTTAAAATTCCGTCATGTAAAATATATACTCCTAATGTTGTTGAAGCTAATTTATTAATAACATTATTATATCCTATATCCATTTTTAAAAACAATTCGAATACAGACACACTTAATATAACCATTGGAATAGTATTTGGTGGCCAAAAATATGAAACTTCTGTTGTTCCAATTTTCTTAAAAATATTTTCATATCTATATATCACTATAATTCCTAATATCATTATCAAAAAAGAAATAATTGCTATACATAAAGTTCTTAATTTTGTATCATAAATTTTGATTCCATAACTATATATATATCCACCTATCATATAAACTATAATCGCCCAAATAAATCTCGAATAATATAAAAGTGTTTCTGTATTATTATAAAATATTCCAAACACTGTAGGAATTATACTATATATTAATAGTGATAATAATAATAATTTTTGATATTCCAACTTAGTTAAGTTTTTTATTAATTTATTTATATATGGGCTAAATATATATAATAATACATATGCCGTAATAAACCAATATTTATTAAAAATAATTGGAAACAAACTTAATATCATACTTTTCTTTGTTGTAATTAAATATACTCCTAGTTTATTAGCTATTAAAAGAGAAAATAAATAATAGAAATTAACTTCCAATATTATAATTATTAATTTTTTTATTTTGAATTTTCCATTTATCATAAAGTATCCTGTAATTAATAAAAATAAATTAACACCTAATTCACCAAAAAAGTAAAATATTTTTACTACAAGAGCATTGTAATTAAGTTTATCAAAAACATATCCACTTTTATAAACGTAATGAAAACTTATAATTAAGAACATTGCTATAATTCTTAGTAATTCTATATTTGATTTTCTGTTAGTTTTATTCATATTCTTTTCTACCTTATATTAAAATATTCTTTTCCAATATAAATATATTTATATGAGAAAAATATATAATTATTTATCCTTTTCGCAATATGTATCATTAAAAAAAGCTTCCAATTTGATTATTTTTAATTAGAAAACTATTATCTGCTATACTAGCTAAATAATTATCTGATTTAGAATCTGTATAAAAATTCTCTATTTTTATATCTTTGTCTAACTGTCTTAACCTTGTAACTTTTTCTTTTCCATAACAATTAGGAGAGAAAAACTTACCATTTTTTTTATCAACCTCAGATGCAATTGTTCTTTCTATTCCTAAATCCTTACATATATCTTCTAATAAAAACTCTGGTGAAGCAGAAATAACATATTTTTTATTTTTGCTTTTTTCTAATAATTTCATTCTAATATATTTTTTATTTTGTTTCCAAAATTCTTCAATATATTCATCTACATTAGATATTACCTTTAAAAAAGAAAAAAATTTCTCTTTAAACACAATTTTTTTTACTATCTTCAATTTATAAAGAATGAAATATGTTATTTGAATAGGCCAATACTTAATAATTTTTTTATTTTTCTTTAAAGAAAATAAATAAAATTGTATAGTACTATCTTTTTCATATAATGTCTTATCAAAATCAAATACATCAATTTTTTCCATGATTATTCTCCTATATATTTTAAAAATATATTATTCCTAACATAGTTAATCCATATATCAATAATAAAACAAATAATATTTTATCACTTAAAATTACATCTACTGGATCTCCTAATGAATCTCCCTCAACATTCAAGCTATACTTCATGCAAATTATAATTACAAATGGAATAGTCCAAATAACATTTATAAGTCCGTTTACAGCACTATTTATATCTATGCTCCATAAAGAATAAAATACTATTCCTAATGCCATACACATATACATATTGTTATCCAAAAAAGATTTACTATAATATTCTAAAACTTTTCTGGTCTCATTTCCTATTTTTTTTAATTCATTTCTTCTTTTTCCTAATCCCATATAGAATGAAAAAGATAATATTGTTAAATATAGCCAATTTGATATTTCTATTCCTGTTATAGCAGAGCCGTATAATACTCTAATTAAAAATCCTGATGCTAATATTGTTACATCAACAATAGGAACATGTTTAAGCTTTATGCTATATAAAATATTTATAATTATATAAAGAGAAAATACTAAATATGCATTGAGGCTTACATTTATACTCATATTTAATGCTATACTTATTATTAACAATGCAATTGCAAAATAACTGGCATTAGAAATAGAAATAGAGCCTAATGCAATTGGTCTATTTTTCTTTTTTTCATGTTTTCTATCATTATCTACATCCATTATATCATTTATAATATATACAACTGATGTCATTAAAGAAAATGCAACCACTCCAACAAAATTTTTTGTCAATAATTCCACATTAAAAATATTTTTAGAAAAAAGAATTGGTAAAAATATTAAAATATTTTTGATATAGTGTTGTATTCTCATCATCTTTAAATAAGTAAGTATTTTCTTCATTTTATTCCCCTTTTTATTATTACACTTTAAATAAAAACTTAGTAATATCAAACATTGTTGTAGCATTAACTATAATGATAAAACTAATTAAAATCATATAAATAAGTTTACTATTTCCCTTTATTTTCTCGATTATAAAATCTAATCCTTCTACAAAATTTGGAATAATTGCCCATGAAAAATATATTGCAAATAATGGTGTTTGGTGTGTACTCCAATTTAAAATCATAAACAATATAGCACTGAATATCATCCATGCAACAGTAATTTTCCCAAATAATTCTTTTCTATTTTTTATTATTCCTATGCATAATATTGCAAATATCAATAGTGTAGAAATTGCTAGGTTATTTTTTTCTAGTCCATCCCATAAATATGTCTTTTTAACATTATCAATTTTAGATGGCAATGCAATTAACGAACCAGGTATAATTTTTGATGTTGCAATAGTTTTTTCTATTATTGTATATGTTTTATTTGAAAAAGTATTTCTTTTTTCTTTTATTTCTGAAATTCCATACTGTAAAATATGCCCTCTTCCTAAACAAATAAAAGTCAATATTGTTAATATCACAATTTTAGCAACTTGTCTTAATTTGTTAATAAACCTATCAGACTTGATTAGTTCTACAATTCCTATAAAACAACTTGTAGGCATTGTTCCTGCAGCAGAAATCAAACTTAAATTTGATTCTTTTTTATTACATACGTTATATATATATAATACAATAAAAAATGTACATAATTGATACTTTTCTAGAAACAATGTAAACAATAATGTTGGAAATGATATTATATATAAAATAAATACAAATTTATTATTTGTTATTTTTTTTAGTAGCAGTCCAATTAAAATTAAAAATTGCACATTTATTATTTGAATAATAATAGCTATAATTAGATTAGACAAATTTCCTGGCATAAAAATTTTAACAAAGGTTTGTACAATTGCCCACATAGGAAATGTAAAAACATTTAACAAAGGATGTCTAATATCATAATATGTTGCTTTGGGTAAAAGATTTTTAAAAATCCATCCTGAATCCAATGAATAAACTCTATCATAGCTCATAAACCACTTATTATTAAATGCATATGCTATAATAATAACAAGTGATGTTATTATAGTTGTAATAATATATGCCTTTTTATCCCATTTATCTAATTCTTTAATAAAATTTAGTATCCATGTTTTTATTTTATTTCCCAAATAATTCATTATATATAGTAAAGATATTGTAGATACTATAAAAAATTCTACTCTAAAAGGATTAATACTCCAGTTTTCAAATATTTTGTGGCACTCTATACCTTTATCTAAAAATAACTTCCTACTAACTATAATTCCTACTAAAAAACAGACTATTGAAAAAATAGGGTTTTTTTTGCACATTTCATATGATTCTTTGTATGTATTTTTATAAACCCACACTGCACAAAATAATGATGTTATAATAGTAAAAATTACATTTTCTAAAGTATAATATTCTTTTACTATTAGCTGAAAAGATAAGATTGCACTTGAAATTGCAAATATTATTCCCCCTATTATACTATATATTTTTTGTTTCATAAAAATCTCCTCAATCCTTCTTCTAAAAATCTCTATATAATTAGATATATCAATTCCAAATAAAATTATTTTTCCTGTTTTCTTATTTGATTTTTTCTCTTCTTTCATTTTTTCCCCAATTATTTTTTATTATATTTAATTTTCAATACATATTTTCTTTTCACTTAAAGCTTTATAATAAGAACAATTATAATTCCTAAAAATACTCCACTAGTATCTATACAAACATTCTCTGATATATGCTGTTCTACCCAGTATAAAACTTTGATGTATTTCATCTGATGCTGCATAAATTAAACCAACCAATAAACTTTTTAATAATTTATATTTTAGGTGAAGTTTATATGTACTTAAGAAGCTCATTATAAATATTCCTACTAGTGTTGTATATTGATACATGTGCTCCTTTTCTTATTATGGGTTGTGATTTTTCTACTATTTTGTTTTTTGTTTTTCACTTAAGTTTTTCGTGTATGGAAATACATCTACTATTTTTCTTGCTACTTTTCTACTTAATTCACTTGATGCTTGTCCATTTTGATTTGAAAAGTTGAATATAGATACAAATGTTAGTCTTAACATTATTAGCATTGTTATTCTAAATAAGGTGCGTTTCAAATTTGAGTCCTCCTGCTCTTTAGTTTTAAATTTGCCTTATCTTTTATGAATATATATATTTTTTTATATACAAATGATAAAATACTGGTTAAAATAAAAGAATATATAAATATCTTTGCTTTAGACTGTACTTTTAAACTAATAAAATTTATAACAACTTGATGTATTAAAAAAAACTCCATTTCATATTTTGAAAATTCTTGAATTATTTTCAAACCTAATAATTTCGAAATGATTCCCTTTTGAAAAGAAAATAAATATATAACTATAATTCCCAAAAGTGAAAAAATTCCTCTATACCAAACATTATTGTATTTAACAACTAAAAATATATACATACTTAATGCAACTAATTCGCAAAGACTAAAAATAAATCTTACATTTTTTATATTTTCAATATTAACTCTAAATTTTAAAAAAGATACTCCTGCAATACACGCCAAAAAATATTCCAACATTCTAATTAATGGAAAAGTATGAAGACTAAATGATACTATTCCCGGAAAATTTAGTCTTATATATTCTAATATTAGTCTTATGCTTAAAATAGCCAAAAACAACATTATCATTTTTTTATAATTTTCATTTTTTTTAATAATGCTCAATATGAATGGTGTACAAAAATAACAAAACATTAAAGTTCCTAAAAACCAAGAAGCTCCATTAAATGTTCCAGTACACCATGTTTGTATTAATAATGTATTAAATAATCCTATTATTATTAATGCTTTATTTAAAATATATCCTTTATATTTAACTAAAAAAAACATTGCTAAAACCATCGTAATTAAATATAAAATATAAAATTTTTTTATTCTCTTTGTAAAAAAGTTTATCCCCTCAAATATTGTTCCTAAAAAATTTTTATCATAATAATTATATGCCATACAAAATCCCGAACAAATAAACAAAATTTCACAAGCTCTTGCTCCTAAATCAGGAGTTTTAACTATATTTATATGCCATATAAATACTAAAAAAAGTGCTATCATCTTTATTCCAGTAATAGAATAAATCCTATTTTTTTCATTTTTAGGTACTAAATTAATATCAGTATTTAAATTTTCCATAAAACCCCCCTTAAAATCTATTTCATTAATATTTCTTTTTTTATATAGTTATAATTTAATACCGAATATATCATTAC
Source organism: uncultured Clostridia bacterium (assembly GCA_934130705.1). The sequence continues at coordinate 24,294 of CAKOYL010000004.1, read as the reverse complement.
TCCAAGTGCACATTCAACAACTAATTTCAGATAAATATTATATATAAAACCTCCAATTATATTTATTAAAATAAACATTATTAATGCTGCAATTACAAAATGTAATATTGTTTTAAATATTATACTAAATTTAATTTCTTTTCTAGACAAGAATGATTGTAAAAACATTATACAAAATTCTGAGCAAATAGTTCCTATACTTGCTCCTACAGCACCAAATCCAGGAATTAATATGAGATTTATAAATAAATTTATAAATGCACCAATAATAGTTGTACTAATATATATTGAATCTTTTTCTTTTGGTATCAACCACTGTGTCCTAATAACATTTGCCCACGCTGTAAATACTATAGTTACTGAAAGATATTTTATTATTATACCAGTCCTTAAATATTCCTCTCCCAAAAATAAAATTGAAAATTCTGTACTTATAGAAATCAATCCTAAACAACTTGGTATAGCAAAAAACATTATAAACTTTAATGCTCTAAACAAATATTTTTTTATACTATCAATTTCATTTTTCTCAACTAAATTTGATATTTTAGGAAGCATTACAGTTCCTAATGCAGTAATAAATCCAATTGGAATATTTATAATTTTTTCTGCATACTCATAATATCCAACCTCTTCCATATTACTTAATAGTCCTAACATTATTTTATCCATAATTTTATATATAGAATATGATATAACAGGAATAAATAAAATTAACGTTCCTTTAATATGTTTTATTACATCATTTTTTTCTAATTTATAACTCTTAAAATCAATATAATTTTTTATTCCTTTCCACAACACTAATTGACTAAAAAAGGTACTACTTGCCATAATTAGTGTATATACATAAATTGCATTAGAATCTTTTACGAATAATAATATCAATATTAGAGAAACAACTTTTACTAATATATTTTTTGTTACTGTTTTCTTAAATTCTTCTAATCCAAAATACAACCAACTAATATCCAATAAACTAGAAAGTAAAAACAAAATCTCAATCCAACTAACAATTTTATAAGTTGAAAAAAATATACAATATAGTACATATATAATCAAAGAAATTGTAGTTAAAAAAATTTGTAAAGTATACAATGAGATAAATTGTCTAGCCAACTCATCTTTATTTTCCCTACATTTAGCAATCTTTCTATTTCCATAATTACTAATTCCTAGCATTGCAAATATCATAAAGTAATTTACAATAGAATATGTATATGAATAAATTCCACTCCCTTCTACTCCCAATGTTCGTGAAATATATGGTACAGTTATTATCGGCAGACACAAATTTAAAATCTGAAAAACAATATTATATACAAAATTTTTCTTTAGCTTAGTCATTTTGGATTCCCCCAAGTAGAATTTGACTAGATTTATTTTTTAATATTGCCAATTCATTATTATATTCTTCATAATCAACATTAGCCAAATACTCAAAATCTTCTTTAAAATCCATTGGTATTAATCTATCCTCAATAGCTAACTGTTGTACTAAAGTTCTTACTCTATCATCGTCGCCAAACATCTCTCCATTTTTTATTACCCAAAATTTCTTATTATAAATTGTGGAAAATATTGTTCCGTGAAATGATGTCGTTATAACCATTTCTGCATCTCTAATCAATGATAAATATACTCCAGGATTTTGTTTTCGAGGTAAATAAAAATTCGTAAAATTCATAAATTTTAAATAATAACTCTTAGGGTTCCAAGCTACAATTTTCAAATTATATTTCTGTGCTATTTTTTTTACCAATTTATTAATTTTAGGATTATATGAAGGAGAATAATAAAAAATATATTTCTCATTAATTTTTTCATCATATGTATCTTCTATTTCTGCGTAATCATCTTTATTTAACAATAATGTAGGGTCTAAAACCACAGGCACATCTTTATTAAATATTTCATTAATCCATTTTTTTCCATTGTTCTCTCTAATCGTAATTAGAGAAAAATCTGATAAATATTTTTTATATTTTTCTAATTCTTCGTTTGAAAGATAATTTGACATTTTTTTTGCTCCAAAACTAGCTGCATAGGCTATTTTTTTCTTATCTGATATAAAAGGTAAAAAATATGCATCATCAAAATCATCTATTGTTACATTCCATATTTGATCACTTCCACATATAACTGTATCATAATCAAAATTATATTTTTTCATTTCCTCTAAAGTATAAAATTCTTTTTCTGATAATTTTAATTTACTATAAATAAAATTATTGTAATTTGTATATGTATTTTTTAAAATCTTTTTTCTCGGAAATAAAATAATATTTTTCAAAATGTTTTTTAAAGAATTGTTAGAAAATTTAATATCATATAATTTTCTTTGTCCTTTATTTGCAAAATTAATAATTTCTGTATCAAATTTATTTTTTATTAAAAATTTTTGTAACGCATATGCCTGTAAAAAAGAGCCACAATTATGTGATGCGTGAAATGTAATTGTTCCTATTTTTTTCAAAAAATCAAATCCTTTCAATTATATTTTTATTTTTAAATTTTAATTTATTTTTTATCTTAAATAATTGGTAAACAAATTTATATTTTTTTTGATATAAAAGCTCCAATAATATTATCTTTTCTTTTGGAAAATATTTATTATACCTTTGATAATTTTTAATTTCTTTTTCATATTTTTCGTTCTCAACAAAAGGTCTAATATCAGAATATTTATATTTTCTCACATAACTATATCTATTAAAAAATACCAGCCAAGAATTTAAAATATTTAAATCTAAAATATATTCAAAATCATAATCTAATTTATCTAAAGTTTCCTTCAATTTATTCTGGTATAAAATATCTGATTCGATGAATCTACCATTAAAATGATTAGTGGCTGATTGACTATTAATATAATAATTATAAATACTACCTTTGCAAAATTTAGCTTTTTTACATTTCAAATAATATTCTAAATTAAATAATAAATCTTCGCCATTAATAATACCATTTTGAAATCTTATCTTATATTTTTTTATAATTTCAGTTTTATATATTTTTGACCAAACACAGGACATATGTTGTTCTTCCCTTAATCCAATAATTTGTCCTAAAACATCTTTTCTATCTGTATTACTACAATAATTTTTTGAAAAAATATAAAAATCATTATCTTCTTTAATTATTTCTTTTTGGATTATTTTTTTCCAATCTTTTGAAAGGAAATCATCCGAATCAACAAACATCATCCAATCCCCTTTAGCCATTTCAATACCTAAATTCCTTGCTGAAGAAACTCCAGCATTTTCTTGACTAAAAATTTTTATATTTTCATATTTCTTCGAAAAATTTTCTAATACTTTAAGAGAATTATCCGTTGATCCATCATTAACGATAACCACTTCATATTCACAATCACTATCATTTCCAATTATGCTTTTTAGGCATTTTAAAATTTTCATTTCTGAATTATATACTGGTATAACTATACTAAGCACTTTAACACCTCTTTATTTTTTATTTTCTTAAGTATTACTATAAAAGCAGGAAATCTATCATTTAATATAATATATATTTTTCTATTTAATTTTATTTTTCTTGAAAATAATACTTCCATATAATATTTTGATACACTCTTTCTTATAATTTCATAATTATTTTTATCTCTATATTTAGAATTTTTATATTTATTTTTTTGTCTAATAGCCATCAACAAATATTCATATTTATATAATTCTAAAATTTCAGGGCACTCTAATTGTAGTAAATTTATAATTTTATCATATGCAAAAATTTCTGTAATCTTTTTTGAATTATACTCGCCATTGTATGTGCTAGTTGAATTCTGATAATAATCATATAAAAATTCATTAATCACACAAACTTTATTAATATATTTTGCAATTTTTATATTAAATAATAAATCCTCACATACACTAATATTAGTATCAAATCTAATATTATTTATTAAAGATTTATGATATAATTTATTGCACACAAATCCTTTTATGTTACAAATTAATTGTTTATAATACTCATTTTTATCTATAATGCCTCCTTTTATTTTTAAAGGTTTTGTAACATTATTCCCAAAATAATAATTCATATTGACACAAGCTAATTCTGTTTTATATTTTTCACAAAAATAATACATTTTTTCTATAAAACGTTCATCTACTTTATCATCACTATCAATAAAAGATATATATTCTCCTTTTGCAACGTCCAACCCTAAGTTTCTTGCATTAGAAACCCCCATATTTTTAGTTGTTATCAATTTTATCCTATTATCCAATTTCATATAATCTTTGCATATCTGATTGCTCATATCTGTAGAACCATCATCAATTAATATAATCTCTAACTCTTTATAAGTTTGCTTTATTATACTTTTTAAACACCTTTCTAAATATTTTTCAGAATTATACACAGGTACAATAATAGATATTAACATTTAAATAATCACTCCTTATTGAAAATCGTACTATAATTTTTTAATTGGTTATCATCAGAAAAAATGAAAACCTTTGTAAAATACACACTAAATATAGTAATTACTGTTAATATAGCACTCAAGACTATACTTTTTTTAAAATTTTTATTTTGTTTTAAGAAAAATATGTTATTAGGTATTGTTATTATTTGAAAAAAGTCAATAATTTGTTCTAATCTATATGATAAAGACAATTTGAATGAAAATATGCAAATAATAACAGAAAACATTTGTAATTTTAAATAAAAATTGTATTCTTTGTTATTTTTATAATTATTATAATTAAATAAAAATAAAATAAATATCATTATATTTATAACCAACATTGAATATAATGGATCAACAAATATTTTGTCTGTATTAAAATAATTAATATAAGATGTTTTACTTAATATAAAACTCAATATACCATTAATAAAAAACATCGTAATTATAGATATTATAAATCCTATTATAATAAATTTAATATCAATTTTTAAATTGTATAACGGATACAAAAGTATTAATATTAATATACTCTTATGTATCGATGCTGCCAATAATATACATAATAAAAATTTTAGAAACTTTTTATCATAAATATATTTCAATGAGTAAATTACAATTGCAATAGCCATATAGTTTCTCATTCCATTCATACTTAACAAAAAAGCTCCCGACAAAAAAAATATTGTAATGCTTAACCAAGGAATTTTTGATTGCCTATATATTGCAAAAAAAGTAAAAAATGTAACTATAGCTGAGCCAAATGTAAATAATATTGTAGAACTTTTACAGACTCTTGCTAATAAAAAGACAATAATGCTAAAACCAATTTCATATTTTTGCATTAAAAATGGTATAACATCAAACCTATCTCCATATTGAGCCACCTTATCAAAAGTTGGACCATAATTTAACCACGTATCTATTCCCACATTATATCTTAATGCCGCCACAAGAAAAAAAGGAAAAATTGATAGAAGCATAAAAAACTTTCTTTGAATTTTATTTTTTAAATGTGTAGCAAAAAAACAAAATATTAATGTAATTATAAAAGATATAAAATATACTATCATATAAATCTCCTATTTAAATCTAGAAACATAAAATTTTTCTAATATTTTTGCTGCAGTTTCAGCGTTATACTTAGTACCCTTTATGCTACTATATATTTTTTTTCTATCATACATCTGAGATGATAATATAGCCTCTTTCCAAGTAGCTATACTATCAAAATTAATATCAAGAAATTCAGCCAACGGACTAATTTTAACCTCTTGTGTAATATTTCGAGAAAAATAGCATTTTAGTCCAGATACTTGTGCTTCAATTCCAACAACTGGTAATCCTTCAAAAAAAGATGGTAAAACAAAGCAATCCATAGCCTGATATAATTTATATGTATCTTTAACAACGCCCAAAAATTTAATATTCTCAAACACATTTTTTTGCTTTGCATATTCCTTTATTTCATCAAACAAACTCCCATTTCCAGCCAATAATAATACTGCATTCTTTTTTTCTTTTAAAATCTCTTCAAATATATCTATAATATACTTATGATTCTTTTGTAATTCAAATCTTCCGACATGTCCTATTACTAATTTATCTTCTACTCCCATTTTTTTTCTTTCTTCTCTTCTTAGTCTTTCATCGTATTTATATAAATTAATATCTATTGCATTAGGAATAATTGTAAACGGCTTTTTTCCAAATAAAAATTTTCCCGCAGGTGTCGAACAAGCAAAATTATCTGTTGACATATACTTAAGTGGTTTTATCATTATAGATTTTACCAAACCTTTAAAATTTTTCTCAGTATTGGTATTATGACTATGAGCAATTCTGACTTTTACACCATTTTTTTTTGCAACTAAAAAGTTTATAAATCCTATACTACTCATATGACAATGAATAATTTTGTATTCAGGATGTTCTTTATAAAATCTATTTAATTGAAAAATATACTTAATTATATTATTATCATCCCTTAAAGAAAATCTGTATATTTTTCCTCCCATTTTTTCAATTTCATCATCAAAATGTTTTTTTTCTTTATAATGAACTAAAAAATCAAATTGAACATTTTCCTTATTAATTTTTCTGTAAATATTCATTATAAAGTTTTCCAATCCACCAGCTTGCATATTAGGAACAATTTGTAATATTCTAATCATTTTTATTTTCCTTTCCTCTTTCTAAGTATGTTTTTATAAATATATTCTCTTATAAAATTTGGCATTAAACATACTATGATGTGTGCTGTTGAACTTTTTAAATAATCTCCAAAAGAAAAATAACCATTTTTTAATTGTTGTTTTTTAAATTTTAACATTGTTTTTAAATATTTAATTCCGCCACGTCTCTTATAAAAATCTTTTCCTATCCTCATACAAACTAAAGGTTCTTGAATATTATAACATTTACAACCATTTTTTAACATTCTAACATACAAATCATAATCTTCACACAAATAGAAATCATGATAATTTCCTGCAGAAATAACTTGATTCTTTTTATATAATAATGAAGGATGCCTAAAAGGACACCTGGTTTTAGAAAATTTAAAAATTTCTTCCTGTTTTTCCGGTAAGCAGACATAACTAATAACATTATTAATATCATCTATAAATTCATTAACGTTTGTTCCAACTAACCCCAATTCTGGATTTCTTTTGAAAACCTTAAATTGTTCTTCTATTCTATTTGGATAACTATAATCATCCGAATCCATTCTAGCAACGTACTCATATTTACATTTTTGAATTCCTATAGATAAAGCTATTCCCAATCCTGAATTAGTATCCAATCTAATAACATTAAATAATTCAGGATATTCTTTTTCAAATTCTACTATGACTTTTTCTAATTCATTTGTCAATTTTCCATCCTCAACAATAACAAAATCAGATGGAGCTATTGTTTGAGAGATCATGCTTTCTATACTATACCTCAACCATTCTGGTTTTTCCTTATAATATACACTCATTAAAACACTATATTTTTCTTCAATTTTTATATCTTTTTCTTGCACTATATTGCTCCTTCTTTTACAAATATTTTCAAAAACGTTTTTATTAAGAATTTCATATCTTTCCATAAAGTTCTATCTTTTATGTAATCCATATCCATTTTCATCCTTGTTTCAAAATCCGTACCGCTTCTGCCATTTACTTGCCAATAACCAGTAAGTCCTGGTTTTACAGAAATAATCTTATTATAATTTTCTTCTCCCATATCCTTTATTTCTCTATGTAAATATGGACGTGGTCCAACAAGACTCATATCACCTTTTAGTACATTTATAAATTGTGGTACTTCATCAATACTTGTTTTTCTTAAAAATTTTCCCAACTTTGTTATTCTAGGATCATTTTTTAACTTTTTATACTTTTTATATTCTTGTCTTGCTTCTTCATTTTGTTCTAAATATTCTTCAAGTTTTTCATCTGCATTCATAACCATAGATCTGAATTTAAAAAATCTAAATTCTTTACCATTTTTTCCTATTCTTAATTGTTCATAAAATAATGGTCCATCATTTTCTTTTAGTATTATTCTAGCAATCCAAACACACAGTGTTATAGGAACTAGTAAGATCGTTCCTACTAGCCCTCCAATAATATCTATTGTTCTTTTTAAAAATTTATATATAATAGTTTTTGCGTCTAGCTTTTCATTTATTTTTATTTTTTGTGGTATATCGATTGTTTCATTGGCAATTACTTCGCTTTGACCAACATTAACATTCATTTTACATCCCCCTTAGTAAATACTCTTATTAATTATTTGCTAATTTAATTATATATATTTTAAAATATAAATTCAACATTTTTTACTATTTTCTAAAAGTAATTTTTAGATAAATTTCTAAATTCTAGTATAGTTGTATTTATTTTGTATAACCTGTTTTCTTTATTATGCTTTCACTAACATTTTTTACAGTACTTGATGGTGTATAATCATTTTCTCCAAATGCTTCTTTATGTAGTTGTGTTACATTACTTTCTAGTGTTACTGGTATTCCATACCATCTATCCATTGTAATTCCTTTTGTTTGATATGGCCATCCAATACTTTCTCCTACTTTATATTTTGTCATGCTTGGAACCATAGATACTATATCTCCTGCTGTTATGTTTGTATAAACACATGGTAAGATTTTGTCTGCAAATGCATTTATTTGTGCAACATTTTTTGTTTTTAATTTATTAAACATTGCTTCTATTACAGTTCTCATTCTTTCTGTTCTTTTATAGTCTCCTCCTGCTGTATATCTAATTCTTGAATATGATACTGCTTGAACCCCATCTAAATTATATGTTCCTGCTTGTGTTATATGTTGTGATGTTTTTCCTGTTACTCTTGATGTTTCGTCGATATATCCATTTATATATTTTGTTTCTTCTGCTGAAATGCTTATAGTTACTCCACCTAATTGGTCAACTGCTTCAGATACTGAGTCGAAGTTAACTGTTACAAATTCTTTTATATTTAAGTCTAAGTTTTTATTAAGTGTACTAATTGCTAATGGTGCTTCTCCATATGAATAAGCGTGTGTTATTTTGTCTAATCCATGTCCATCTATGTTTACATATGTATCTCTATATACTGAGATTAATTTTATATCTCCTGTTGAGTTGTTTATACTTGCTATTATAATACAGTCACTTCTATTTCCAACTCCATAATCATCTGATCTACTGTCAACACCAAATATTGCTATGTTTCTATATCCTGAAAGATTTTTATCTACATCTGTTGATATTCCTAAATCTTCTTCATTTAATTCTACTTTTTGCATTTTTCCTAGTTTGTTATTTATATACCAGAATATTCCTCCAACTAATAGTGCTAATATAATTAATAGTGTTAAAACTATTTTTCCAAATAATTTTAATTTACCATGTTTTTTCTTTGCTTTTGTTTTAGTTTTTGCATTCATATTTTTTCCCTCTTCGTTTTCTTTTTTAAATGCTTTTGGTATTTCTTCCTCTTCATTATATGTTTTTCTGTTATTATCCTGGTTTCTTCCAGCACTATGTTTTCCTTGCATGTTCTATCTCCTTTTATTTTTATTTTATATTTATCTATATTTATTTATATTTTAGGCTTAGCTTGATGCCCATCTATACATTTTTATATCGTTATATTTTGATAAAACTTGTTTGTATTTTTCATATTCTTCGTCCCATAATTCTTCTGGTACTTTATCGAATGCTGTAAATATTTTTTCAGCTTCCGCTAAGTATATTACTTGTTCTTGCGGTGACATCGCCTGATATTGTTTGGCAAATTTATTTAATTTGTCTAGCATTTGATTTGCTTCTATAAAATCCCAAAAATCTTTGACTTTTAGTCCTAATAGTTTTATTTGTAGTACCGAGTATAATATTAAAGCACATATTAAGAATATTAATACATATATTATTGCGAGTAATCCCATTTCTTTACCACCTTTTTGGTTTTTTTCAATTGTATACTCTCATTGTATCATATATATTTTTTTTTTGCAAACTTTTTGAGTTATTTTATTGGATTTTGTCGTTGGCTTTTTACAAAGCAAAAAAAGCACCTATATCAAGGCATTTGCTTTTTTAGGTACTTCGTTTTTTATAATTTTTAATCATTTTATGCATTTGCTTTTAATTTGCAAATTTCATAGTTCATTTTACTATGTTCTAGTTCATTTTTATTTTCGTATTGTTTTAATAATTTTATCTGCTCATTATAATTTTTAGTTTGACCTTCTAATATTTTAGCTGTGTTTATGTTTATCATTATGTCTAATTTCTGATTTATTGTTTTTAATGTTGGTTTTACGATATTGAACATTTCATTTTTAAGTACTGCTACATCTTCTTTTAGTGATTTAAATTCTCGTTTCATTGTTGCTTTTATGCTTACATTTTCTTGTTTTAATTCTGCTATATTTTGTTCTGCTTCTGTCATTTGAGCTTTTAGTTCTGCTACGTCTTGTTTTACTTCTTTCATTTCTATTTTTAGTTCTGCTACGTCTTGTTTTACTTCTTTCATTTCTATTTTTAGCTCTGCTACGTCTTGTTTTACTTCTTTCATTTCTGCTTTTAGTTCTGCTACGTCTTGTTTTACTTCTTTCATTTCTGCTTTTAGTTCTGCTATGTCTTGTTTTACTTCTTTCATTTCTATTTTTAGTTCTGCTACGTCTTGTTTTACTTCTTTCATTTCTATTTTTAATTCTGCTACGTCTTTTTCTATATTATTTAGTTTTTGCAATACTATTTTTTCAAATTCTGCACTCATACTATCCCTCCTTCCCTTATTAATTTTTATTTTCTTTTTTTGCTTTGAGAATAAAATTTTTAGTTTAAAGCAATAATATGATTTTTTAATATTCATATTGAAAATAAAGTATTTTTGAAACAAATATTTTACACTAATGTGTAAAATATAATCTAATGATTAAAAAGATATGGTTATATACTACCATATCTTTTTACAAAAAGCAATATTTTTCACAAATATTTTACATTTTTATGTTACTGTTTTTTTCTAAAAAATAATATAAAAATTGTTATTATAGCAATAATAAGTAATATTGATAATGCACTTATAAGTATTTTATAGCTTTTGTTATTATTTGTTATGTCTTTTGTTTCATAATATTGAAATGTTCCATCTTTTTTGTCATATTTATAATAATTATATTCACCATCGTTTAAATTCATTGCATATACAACAGCGAATCTATCATCTATTTCGTATGCATTATATTCTTGGTCATCTATTATTATAGTTGTTTTATTATAGTCATTTAATTCTCCGTCTGTAATAAATAAAGTTAACAATTTTGATGTTGTTTCATTGTATATTTTATAAGTATTATTGTTATATACTGCTGTCATTGTTTTTCCATTTTCATCTTTTATACCAATTATTGTAAGTTTAGTTATTGGGCTTTCTAATGCTGGTATGTCTATTTCATTTATTTTTATACTTGTGTCTTCATATGAATTTAATTTTGGTAGTTCTTCTCTATTTTCTATTACAGTATATTCTTTTTCATTTATTTTTATTTTAATTGATTTTCTTTCCTCTTGTGTTTGTTCTGTTTTTTCTTGTTCTTCCTCTTTTTCTTCTTGTTTATTTTCTGTTACTTGATTTTCTGTTGTTGAATTTGTCTTATCTGTTTTTTTATCTTCATTCTGTTTTGATGTTTGTGTTTGAGGACTATTAGTATTTGTATTTTGATTTGGTTTTGACTGTGGTTGTTGATTTTGTGTTGTTCCTCCATTTTCTGTGTTTGGCTTTGAAGAAGGATTGCTTGGAGTTGGTGCAGGAGTTGGTGTTGGAACTGGGGTTGTTTTTGCCGTTACTGAAATTGTTTTTGAAGATGATATGTCTGTATTTTTGCCATCTTGAGTTGTTACATCTCCTGATACTTTAATATTTATACTTCCTGTTCCTTTGCTATTGCAAGTAATACTAAATGTTTTTGTTGTATTTAATGCATCTTCTGTTGCATCTGCATAACTTTTTGTAACTCCATCTGTCGCTCCAGATGCTGTTATTTTTATATTCCATGCGGCAACATTTGATATTGTAACTTTTATAGTAACATTGTTTCCGCTTTCTACTGAAGATGGTGCACTAATTGATACACCACCAGCAGCCAATACTACTTGTGGGAATATTAGCATTATTGCCAATATTAATGTTATATATATTTTTTTCATATTTACTGATATTCCTTTCTTACAAGGTGCAAAATTTGATTAAAATATTGTATTTCACAATTATTTTTCAAACTTATATCCTTATTTTATTGTTTTATATTATTTATTCCTAATAAATGTTGTCTTAATTTTAACAAATCTGCTGAATTTATTGTGTTTCCGTTAACTAATGCTGCAGCTTTTTTATTTGATCCTTTTAATTCTAATGTACCTATTAAGTGTTGTCTCATTTTTAAAAGGTCTGCTGAATTTATTTTTCCATCTCCATTTATATCCCCGTATATAACTACTGTATATTTTTCTGCCCCATAAGAAATTTCTGTACCTGTTGATATGATATTTGTTGATGTTTTTATATTAATATCTTTGTTTTGTAATTTGTTTTTTATGTTATTTATTGTTTCTCCAACAACAAATCCGTTAGTAAATTCATTTTCTATTTTATAATTTGCTTTGGTTAGATATTCTTTTAGTGTTGTATTGTTTTGAGCTTTTGCAACTATTGTATATGAAAATGTGTTGCTTATTCCTCCATATGTTACGGTCACATTATATTCTCCTGGTTTTGTTGAATCAAATCCTGATATTGTATAATCTTTAATTTCTTTTTGTTCTTTAGTATAATTTGCTGTTACTTTCATTCCTGTTACATCTAGTTTTTCGCCTACTATATATGTAGTTTTTTTAGGAGGTACTATTGATAGTGATTTTAAGCTATTTACTGTTTCTTTTTCTTTTACAACAATAACTCCATCTGTTTTTCTTCTTAACATTACATAGATTTTATTTTTTATTGATGTTAAACTTAAGTTCCCAGCACTTGCAGCATTGTCTACATTTTTTCCTTCTTGTTCTATTTTTTTTGTTTTTTCATTGTATGCATATAATATTGTTTTTCCATTTTGTGTTTCTGAAATTTCTGTCGCTAATATATAGAGATTTCCTTGTGATACTGTTACTTTTGGATCTCCTAATTCTATATTTGTATTTATTGTTTCAAAGTTTGTTCCATCAAAAGCAACCATTCTCATTGTTTTATTATTTGTATCACTTCCTAATACAAAATACATTTTATTATTTAATGAAACAACATCATATTGGTTGGCATTCATTGTATTTGGTATCTCTTTGAATTTTTTATCTTGTATTTCATATAGTCTTATTTTGTTATTAGCTTGTCTACATGTAACATATGTTTTATTATTTATATTTTCTATTGCTGTTGTTCCAATTAAGTCTCTAGAGTTTCCTTGATAATAAATTCCTACTAATTCAAATTTATTATTATTTAATTCGTATAACGATGCTTTTTGACTTTCTGTATTTACTGTTAAATATATTTTGTGATTCAATATTTTGTATGCATATGAACCATTATTATTAACCATTTCTGTTACTTTGTTCCATCCATTACTATATTTGTATAATATAATTCTATCAAAGGTTGATACCAATAAATATAGTTCATTGTCTAAATTTAATAAAGATGCTTTAGTTAAATTATTGCTATTTTCTATGTTGGATATGTTTATGTTTGTCCATATATCTTTATCATATGTATGCGTATATATTTTATTATTGCCAATACTTACTGTATAAAGTTTATCATCATATGAAATTGTATCTATGTTTTTTATTAAATATTCATTTTCTCCTGTTTCATCTTTAAATTTTGTATCTTTCCATATGTCATAATCTGCTACATCTGGTATTGTTACATCTAATGTCATTGTGTTGCCTTTACTACCTGATATGTTTTTTATGACTATTCCAGAGTTTGTTCCATCACTATATGTTAATGCACCTTTTGTTATATTTAGGTCACTTGAACCTATTGATGTTTTTCCAACATCTTGTGAATATGCTGCATAATAGATTTCATTTCTTAGTGTGCTATCATCTTTTTGTCCAGACTCTTCTCTAAAAACATATATTCCTGTTTTTCCTTTGTTATTGCTTAATCCTGTTACTGTGGTATCCACTCTATATATAATAACTCCAGAATGTCCGATTGCTCTGTCTAGATGATCCATATCTTCTGATTTTTTTCTAAATTCTACTACAAATAATTCATATTCATTTAATGGTGATTTCAATATATATGCTTGATTTCCATTTGGATCATCTTGTGTATTTAATGTTAGTGTTTGGCTATTAGTTATTGTATCAATTGTTAACCAATTTGTATATTTCATTCTTAAATATGCTAATGGATATGACATATTTTTGCTTACTCCTCCCATTATATCCCATGTATATACAGGATATGAGCTTGGTGTAGATGTGTATAAGTCTGGATATCCTAATGAATGTAAAAATTCGTGTGTTATTACTCCTGCTCCATTATCTTTCAATGTATATGTATTTAGCATATTATATGTTCCTATCTTTTTGTTTGACCAATTTTTATCTGCTCCATAATCGCTTTTATGGCTTACAAATGTTGAATTCGATTCTGCTAATGCTGTACCTCCTTTTAGGATTATTGATACATTGTCTATAAAACCATCATTATTATAGTCTATAATTTCATTTGTTTCTTTTATTGAATCTACTATGTTATCTATTATTTGATAATCTAAGTTATTTTTGTCTAAACCATCACTGGTAAATGGTAATTCGAAGGGTATAATTTTTGTTCCATCATATTGTGGAAATATGTTTTTTAGGTTAAATTTTCCATATGATACTTTATTTAGATATCCTTTTACTGCTAGTTCATTTGTTCCATTGTACATTTCCATTATTTTAGCAGTATTTTTTTCTAAATATTCTTTTCCTTCTGTATCTCCTTTAAAGTATGCTAAAAAAATTACATTTGCAAAGTTTTCTTTTGGTTTGTCTGATGATTTTGCATATGTAAATAAAGGCATTATTATTGCTCCTATCATTATAATAATTAATGCTAAATTTGTTATTTTTTTCATATTTTCTGTCATTCCTTTCTTTCAAGGCACAAAATTGATTGAAAATATTGTATTTTACAATTATTTTTCAGACTTTTCCCCTTTTTTATTTTCTTATATTAAATATATCATATAATATTTTTTTCGACAATATTTTTCCAAAATTATTTTTTGCCATTTTTTTCCATATTTAAAAAGCGCCTATTTTTAGCTTTTTATAAGCTTTTAGGTGCTTTGTTCTTTATACTTATGTATAAAAATACAACTTAAAAATCAAAAAAAGTATGGTTGTATATGACCACACTTTTTTTAAAGCAATATTTTTCACAAATATTTTACATTTTTATTTATCTTCTAATCTTTTTTCATTTTTTATTATAGACATAATTATTTCAACTGTTTTTTCTAAATCATCATTTTTTATAACATAATCATATAGTTTTATTTTTGATTCTTCATATTCTAGTCTTCCTAAACGAATTTGCATTTCCTCTTCTGATAAATTGTCTCCTCTGTTTTCAAGTCTTCTTCTTAATTCATCTTTATCTACTTTTAAAAATATTGTAACAATTTTTGTGTCTTCTTTTAATAATTTTACTAGATTTTCTGTTCCATTTACTTCTATGTCTTTTACTATTATTTTTCCGCTTTGTATTTTTTCGTTTAGTAATTTTCGTGATGTTCCATAATAATTTTCATGGTGCAAATCATATTCATAAAATTCATTGTTTTTTATTTTTTCTTTGAATTGTTCCTTTGTTATAAAATGATATTGTACTCCTTCTTCTTCGCCTTCTCTTGGTTTTCTAGAAGTAAATGATGGAAGTGATATTACATTTTCCATTCTTTTTATTAATTCTTTTTTTATTGTATCTTTTCCTGCTCCTGAAACACCAGATAATATTACTAACATTAGTTCTTCATTCCCTTCTTATTCTTCTACGTTTTCTGTTTTTTCTTCTATTTCTTCGTTTTCGCCTCTTATTATTTGAACTTTTCCTTCTGCTATTTCATTAGCGGCTAAAGTTACTACTGATTTTTCTTTTACCTTTGTTAAAGGTTCATCTCCTTGAGCTATTTGTCTAGCTCTTTTTGATGTTGCTATAACTAATTCATATCTGTTTTTTGCTTTTGTTAATAATTCTGTAACACTTGGTTTTACTATCATTTTTCTTTTCCTCCATTTTATTTTTTATTCTTCATCTTGTGCTGGTATTACTGTTGGTGTTAAATCTTTGTCTAATCTACCAGCTACTGTTTCAGGTTGTACTGCTGACAAAATAATATGTCCTGAATCCATAATTAAAACTGCTCTTGTTCTTCTTCCACAAGTTGCATCAACAGCTGTTTTGTTGTCTTTTGCTTCTTGTACCATTCTTTTTATTGGTGCTGATTCTGGGCTTACTATTGCAACTATTCTTTCTGATGAAACTATGTTTCCAAATCCTATGTTTACTAATTGCATAAAATCAATCCTTCCTATTCTATATTTTGAATTTGTTCTCGTATGTCTTCTAATTGTGTTTTTATTTCTATAACACCATTTGTTATTTCTAAGCTGTTTGATTTTGAACCTATTGTGTTTGTTTCTCTGTTCATTTCTTGTATTAAAAAGTCTATTTTCTTTCCTACAGGTTCTCCTTTGTTTGAATTAATTAAATCTATAAACTGAGAAATATGACTTTTTAATCTTGTAATTTCTTCTTCTATAGAACATTTGTCAGCATATATTACAACTTCTTGTGCTAGTCTGCTTTTATCAATTTCTTCAGTTTTTAGTATTTCTTTTATTCTTTTCTCTAATTTTACTACATATTCTTCAATAAGTCCAGTAGATTTTTCTGATATTTTTATTATTTCTTTTTCGATGCTTTTAATTCTTTTTAATAAATCTTGTGCTATTTTTTCTCCTTCTATTTTTCTCATGTTTAGTAATTCTTGTGCTGCTTTTTCTGATAATTCTTGTACTTCTTTTTTTATTGTTTCATCAGCTTCGTCATTTTTTATTGATAACACATCTGGTAATTTTGCTATTTCCATAACATTTATTTCATCTGAAATCATTTCTTCATGAGCTAGTTTTTTTAGTTGATTTATATATGTTTTGGCTAATTCCATATTTATACTTATATTTTGAGCTTCTTGACTTTCATTTTCAAAAGTTATAAATACGTCTACTTTTCCTCTTTTTATTTTTGCTGATATTTGTTTTTTTATTTCATTTTCTAAATATCCTAATGTTTTTGGTAATTTTACAGAAATATCTAAGTATCTATGATTTACACTTTTGATTTCCATTTGATATTTTCTTTCTTCTTTGGATAAGATTATCTTACCATATCCAGTCATGCTTTGAATCATTTTCTTTTTCCTCTTTTCTTTGTTGCTTCTTTTTTTAATGGTTCTTCTTTTTTTACAATTTCAGAGATATCACTTAGGCTTTTTTCTATTTCTCTTCTTCCTTGTGTATATATCACTATGGATTTTAACACAAAATATATTGCAAAAATGTATGATTCAGCTAGAGCATAGTTTTTAATTCTAAAATTAAATCTATTTGTAATATACTGTGTTGTTAGTATTCCTGTGGCTATTACTAATATTTCGATTCCTTCTATTGCTATTTTACCATTATCTTTTTTATAGGCTTTTTCAAAAATATATATTGCTATAAACAAGAATATAATTGTAATAATTTGTATTCCTCTTTTGAAATACTCTGTATTAATTTTTGAATATGCTATATTAAATAATAAAAATGTCCCGACTACAATAATAGCTTTTATAATATTAATCCAAATTTCTTTTATATATTTTTCATCTATTTCCTTTTTTTCTTTATTCATTTTTTCTGTCATTCCTTTCTTTCAAGGCACAAAATTTGATTAAAAATATTGTATTTTACAATTATTTTTCAAACTTTTCTCCTACCCATCCAACTCATACATTAATATGCTTAGTACATTTAAAGCTACTGTTTCTGTTCTTAATATTCTTTTTCCTAATGTTACTACTTTTGCCCCTTGTCCTTTTAACAGTTCTACATCTTGTTCTTCAAGTCCACCTTCTGGTCCTATTACTATTCCTACTTTTATTTGTTCGTTTGGATTGTTTTTTTCTTTTATTTTTTTTAATTCTTCTTTTAATGAGTTTTGCTTTTCGTTTTCATATGCTACTATTACTATATCATATTTGGAAATATTTTCACATACTTGTTTTATGTTTTTTACATCATTTATATTCGGAATTAAATCTCTTCCACATTGTTTTGCTGCTACTTCTGATATTTTTTGCCATCTTGCTATTTTTCTATTTTTTGTTTTTTCGTCTAATTTTACAACACATCTTTTCATTTCAACCGGAGTTATGTCATATGCTCCTAATTCAACAGATTTTTGTATTATATATTCCATTTTATCTGCTTTTGGTAAACCCTGAAATATTGTTACTTTTATATTTGATTCTGTGATTTCTTCTTTTTTAGTTTTTATATCACATATAATTTCTTTTTCTGTAAATTCTTTTATATCACATAGGTAATTGTCACCATTTTCCGAATTACATATTTCTAATTCTTGTCCTATTTGTGCTCTTAATACTTTTTGAATATGATTTACATCTTGTCCTTCTATTATTATTTTATTATTTTGTATTTGATTTTCTTTTACAAAAAATTTCGGCATTTTTTCTCCCTTTTTCTTTGTTTTTTGAAATTATATCATATTATTATTTATTTTTCTAGTTTTTTGTAAAAATATAAAATAAAAAAATACACTACAAAAGTGTATTTTTATTTTATATTAATAATTTTCTGCTTTTATTTCGAAATATGCTTTTGGATGGCTACATACTGGGCAGATTTCTGGAGCATTTTTTCCTACTACTATATGTCCACAGTTTCTGCATTTCCAAATTCTATCTCCATCTTTACTAAATACTAGTCCATCTTCAACGTTTTCTAATAATTTTAGATATCTTGCTTCGTGTTCTTTTTCAATTTTCCCTACTTCTTTAAATAAATATGCGATATGGTCAAATCCTTCTTCTTTTGCTTCTTGTGCCATTCTATCATACATGTCTGTCCATTCGTAGTTTTCTCCTTCAGCTGCTGCTTTTAAGTTTTCAGCTGTTGTTCCTATTTGACCTCCATTTAATAATTTAAACCACATTTTTGCATGTTCTTTTTCATTGTCTGCTGTTTCTAAAAATAGTGCTGCAATTTGTTCATATCCTTCTTTTTTCGCTTTACTTGCAAAGTATGTATATTTGTTTCTTGCTTGTGATTCACCAGCAAATGCTTCCATTAAATTTTTTTCTGTTTTTGATCCTTTTAATTCCATTTTTTTACCTCCTAATTTTCATTTTTTAATGATTAATTTTCGAAATTATTTTATCTCAATTTTTGATTTTCGTCAATAGAACTATCTGGTATAAATTTATTTTCTCTTGTTTTTGTTCCTTCTATACCACTTTCTAAATCAACATATCTACTTGGATAAATCTTTTTTATGGATTTAACTTTTTTTGTTACTAAATTTCCCATATGTTTTACATATGAGTATCTTGAATCTGTTGCATTTAAGTTTTTATTTTCTTTTATTATTGCTGATTCTCCTTCTTCTGTTAATGGCATGAATATTTTTGTTGTTAATATTCTTCCTTTATATTCAAAATCTTTCTCTCCTTCATACATTGGTATAACAGTATTATTTTTTCGTGTTTTTATTAGATTTAATACAAATTCTCTGTCTGCATGTAATCTTAATGGCATATTGAATCCCGGATAGTCCACTGAAATCAATATTTTTTTTTTATTTTTTTGTATGGTATTTTTTCTAAAACTTTTTTCTGGTACATATCCCCAATTTGTAATATTAGAATTATGTTCTATATCTAATAATAATTCTTGAATCATAGAGTTTTTTGCTCCATATATTACACTTTCTACATTTCTTTTATTCTGTCCATACCCCATATCTTCTATTAAATCATTTTCACTTTTTGGTAATATAGTATTAAAGTAATTTTTATATTTTTCTGTTAACTCATTTGGTAATTCATTAAAATTTATCGCCATATATTTAAATGTTTTTTCTGTTATCCTTTCCTCCATGTTGTCTTTTATTTCATCGAATATGGAGTCACATACAATTTCTTTTTGTAAAACTTTTTTTATTTCTTCTTCATCAAAATCCAATTTTTGCAAATTATCCCATGCATTCAATGTGTCAATTATAAATAATTCTTCTCCGAAATCTATTGCTTCTTTTGTAAATCTATTTTGCCAAAATCCATTTAATAATGCTAGTTGTATTGGTTTTAAAGTATCTATATATTCATCGTCAAATATTTTTTCTGTTTGTTCTAAAGTATATTGCATTTTTGGAATTTCTAACATTTGATAGTCTTTATTTTGCAATTTGGTATAGACTTCTAGCAATCCATATTTTTTCAAAAATTCCCCTGCTTTTTTGTATTGTTTTTTTTGATTTTCTATCATGTATGCTTCTATTTCTTCTTCTCTATATTTTAATCCTCTTTTTAGTCTTTCTTTTTCTGAATCTACTGTAAAAATATTTAAATACCCAATTAATCTTTTGTTTTTTAATGTTTTTTCTAATTTTTCTTTATATTTTCTTCTTTTTTCTGGATTTTTATCGTTCATATTTTTTTTATATTCTTCCATTATTTTTGGATTTATATAATTTATTTCTGTTCGTAACCATTGCAATTGTGTTTCTATTTCATTTATTTCAAATTCTTCTTCTGTTCCTTGTAAGTTTTTAACTTTTTCTTCGAAATTTATATTTTCTAAATTCTTATCTTTTATTTTCTCATATATTCTATCCAATATATATTGATTATTATTTATGGTTTTTAATGCCATAACTTGTTTTTGTGCTATTGCTGTTCCGGATATCTGTATATAGTCATATAACATTTTATTATATTCTTCATGCATTTTTTCTTTTAATTCTTCACCACATAGGTTTTCATTTTGAATTACACTATTTATATATTCTATAAATCTCTCTAAATTTTTTATTTTGTTTTTTATAAGTTTATCATTATCATATAATTTTGCTTTTGCTTTTTCTAGTTTTTCTTCAAAATTTATTTTCTCCATTTGCATTATTCCTTTCTTTTTACTGATTTATTATAACATAAATAATATTTTTAGACAATATACGAAAAATACATACCTAGAAAATCATCTTGGTATGTATCTTTCTTTACTTTAATGCATTTCGGAATTTTTCATGATTGCAATCCCGTCTAGTTTCTCATCCTCGTAGTCTATATAGACTTTTGATGCAGATAAATCTTTTTCGAATCTTTTGAAAAGCTTCTTATTAATTTTAGGTCTACCATAATATTTGCAAATCATTTCATTTGCTAATACTTGAAGTACCTTTCCATCTACATAAACTTTTAAAACAGTTCTAGCCGGTCTATATATGATATAGCCGTTTTCTCCATCGTTGTACTCCAACAGCTTTACAAAGCCATCTTCTAACTTTTGATGAAGCTCTTGCTTTGAGCCTTGAAAAAAGCTATTCCGTGTTGATGGTTGATATTCCAATTCTACGACTTCTACTCTCATAAAAGTTCCTCCATTTCATACTGCTATGTTTATAGTTACATATTATATTTTAGCAACTTATATCATAATTGTCAATATTTTGTACTTTTTGTTTTACATTAATTAGAAATAATGTTATAATTCAATCTAAGGAGGAAATATTATGATTGACTTACTTTCACCGGTTGGTGATTTTGATTGTCTTAAAGCTGCTGTTCAAAATGGTGCTAATAGTGTTTATTTTGGTGCTAATTTATTTAGTGCTAGAGCTTTTGCTTCTAATTTTGATTTATCACAATTAAAAGAAGCTATTATTTATGCTAAAACACGTGGTGTTAAGACAAATTTAACTTTAAATACTTTAATAAAAAATAATGAGTTCGAAGATGCTTTTAATCTTGCTAAAAAAGCTTACGAATTTGGCATTGATGCAATTATTGTTCAAGATTTAGGTCTTGCCAAATTACTTATAGATTCTTTTCCCGATTTAGATATTCATGCAAGTACTCAAATGTCTATTCATAATTTACAAGGTGTTTTAACCTTACAAAAACTTGGATTTAAACGTGTTGTATTATCAAGGGAACTTTCAATTTCAGAAATAGAGTATATTTGCCAAAATTCTGATGTTGAAATTGAATGTTTTATACATGGAGCCTTGTGTATATCTTATTCTGGTCAATGTTTATTTTCTAGTATGATTGGTGGTAGATCAGGGAATCGCGGTAAATGTGCCCAGCCTTGTAGACTTCCATATTCTTTGTTGGAAAATGATTCTGTTATCGATAAAGGCTATCTTTTGAGTACACGTGATATTTGTGGATTAGACTTTATCCCTGATTTAATCAAAGCTGGGGTAACTTGTTTAAAAATAGAAGGAAGAATGAAAAATCCTGAATATGTTGCTACTGTTACTAGAATATATAGAAAATATATAGATTTAGCTGAGTCTTCATCTCCATATGTTGTTGATGATGTTGATAGAAAAATTTTATTACAAGCTTTTAATCGTGGTATGTTTTCTTGTGGTCATTTGTCTGATAAGCCAAATAAGGACTTGGTTTTTAAAGATAAGTCAAATAATATGGGCTTATTTTTGGGCAAAGTTGAAAAATATAATAGTTCAAAAGGTTATATAACTGTTAAATTAAAAGAAAATATAGAAATTGGAGATTCTATATCTCTTGAGCATGAAACTGGTACATATAATGTTTCAGAGTTGATGATTGGTAATAAAAATATTAAGGATACTCGAATTGGTGAAACTGTTATTATAGGAAGAATGAAAGGAAATATTAAATTGGGAGATAATATTTTCAAGATGTCTTCTAAAAAACAAAATGCTATTGCTCGTGATAGTTTAAAAGTGGAAAACAGAAAAATTCCTTTAAATTGTAAAGTTATTATTAAGAAAAATATGCCTTTGCAAATAGTGGTAACTTCTTCAACAAATTTAGATATCTATAAAAAACTAAATATCACTTGCTCTACTGATATTATACCTGTTGAAGCTAAAAACAGACCTTTAAGCAAAGAAGATGTTATAGGTCAAATTTCAAAGACAAATGATACTCCTTTTGTTTTTGAAAATATTGATGTTGATTTGAATGAAAATTTATTTTTACCTAAAATAAGTTCTTTAAATTCTCTTAGAAGAGAAGCTCTTCAAGCAGTACAAGAATTTGCAATTAGTAATATTCAAAGAACTTGTAATAATAAAAATAATATTTTACAACATTCACTATCAAATTCTATTACTACTTCTACTTATGATAAAACTAATATTTCTGTTTTACTTAATATTTTAAATGAAGACATTGATTATTCTTTATTAAAAGATATAAATAATGTTTATATTCCTTTAAAATATTTTGCAAATAAAAAATTCTCTAAAGCATTACAGGTTTTAGGCAAAAATTTTAATATTTACATATACATGCCTACAATTATCAAGGCTAATTATAGAAATCTATTATCTTCTAATATTGAAAACGCTTTGGAAAATTATAATATAAAAGGATTTGTACTTTCAAATATTTCTAATTTATTATTACTTGATAATGTTTTTGAAAAGCAGTCAAAATTTAATAAAGATAATTTTAAATATATTGCTAATTATACATTTAATATTTTTAATAAATATTCTGTGAATTTTTTAAATAAATTAAAGATGGATTTATTTACTATTTCTCCTGAGCTTGACAAGAATTCAATTATTGATTTAACAAATTCTTGCCATAATATTTTGAATTCAGAATTAATAGTATATGGAAAAACTCCATTAATGAATATGAATTATTGTCTACTTGGCAAAGCAAATAAATGTTATCCAGATTGTACTGCTAAATGCAATTCTCACAATAACAAATATTATTTGAAAGATAGACTTGGTTTAAAATTTGATATTATTCCTGACAATATACAAACTGTGACAACAATTTATAATAGTAAGATAACTTCTATTTCTTTAGATCAACTTGATGATTCAAATATTTCTTCTGTTAGAATTGATATTTTGAATGAAAATGTTGATGAGATTAATCATATTATTGATACTGTAAAAAGTGGTAATAGATTTGAAGGAAAAGAATTTACTAATGGAAATTTAAATCGAGAAGTGTGAACCAGCAACTAATAGTGATGTGCAATCAATGGGGC
>CAKOYL010000003.1 GCA_934130705.1 uncultured Clostridia bacterium | reverse complement strand
GTGCACAGAATATATAGGTGTAACAGGAGATACAGAAATTTTAGATATAGAAGTTCCATACTTGCAGGGAGAATTACTAGATGAAAACACAAGCGAAAGATATGATAAATATGAAAAAACTGAAAATAAAGAAAGCATATATAACCACTGTATAAAAGCAATAGATAAAAGTTTGAATTTTGGAGAAAATGGATTACCTAAAATAGGAAGCGGCGATTGGAATGATGGATTTAGTACAGTTGGTAATAAGGGAAAAGGAGAAAGCGTTTGGTTGGGATTCTTTTTATATAACGTATTGGATAGATTTATACCAATTTGTCAATTAAAAAATGATACAGAATTAATTCAAAGATATGAACAAATAAAAGCTAATTTAAAAAAGTCACTAAATACAAAAGGTTGGGATGGAAGATGGTATAAAAGAGCATTTATGGACGATGGAAATATTTTAGGAAGTATGGAAAATGAAGAGTGTAGGATAGACAGTATAGCACAAAGTTGGAGCACAATATCAAATGCTGGAGACAATGATAAGAAATATATATCAATGGATAGTTTAGAAAATCACTTAATTGACAAAGAAAATGGAATAATAAAAT
The DNA here is from genome assembly GCA_934130705.1 of uncultured Clostridia bacterium. Next base: position 41,960 of record CAKOYL010000003.1, on the reverse strand, counting down.
TACTAGACCCTCCATTTGACAAAAGTAAATTAGAACCGGGATATATAAAGGCATATTTACCAGGAGTAAGAGAAAATGGTGGTCAATATACACATGCAGCAATTTGGGTAATAATAGCAGAAGCTATGCTAGGATTTGGTGACAAGGCAACGGAGTTATATAGAATGATAAACCCAATAGAACATGCTAGAACAAAAGAAGCAAGTAATAAATATAAAGTAGAACCATATGTTATTCCAGCTGATATATATGGTTGTAGTAACTTAGCAGGAAGAGGCGGTTGGACTTGGTATACTGGTTCGAGCAGTTGGTATTATAAGGCTGGTATTGAGCATATATTAGGATTAAAGGTTCGAAACAGGTTTTTGAGTATAGAACCATGTATTCCTAAGGATTGGAAAGAGTATAGCATTAGATATAAATGGAAAAATAGTATTTATAATATTAAGGTGAAAAATCCAAATGGAAAAAATAATGGAGTAGAAAAAATAATATTAAATGGAATAGAAGTAAAAAATAAAATACAACTTGAAGATGTTGGTATTTTCAACATTGAGGTACAAATGTAAGACAAATGGAAATAATCCATTTTGTCTTATTTTTGTAATATTTTAGTAATAAAATAAAAAAATGCTTGTATATTCCGCAAAATTGTGATATAAATAATTATATGAAAATAAAGCTATCAGAAAGGCGGAATTTTTGTGGAAGAAAATTTAGAAAAAGATGCTAAAAAAGTACTAATTGTTGATGATGAACAAGCAATTATTGATGTACTAGTATATAATTTAAAAAAAGAAGGATATGAAACATTAGAAGCAACAGATGGAATAACAGCTGTGAACATGGCACTAGAACAAAAACCAGATTTAATGTTATTAGATATAATGTTACCTAAATTAGATGGATTATCAGTATGCAAAAGAGTTAAAAATTATTTAAATATTCCAATCTTAATGTTAACAGCAAAAGATGCTGAAATTGATAAGATAGTTGGATTAGAATTGGGTGCTGATGATTATATAACAAAACCATTTAGTGTTAGAGAACTAATGGCTAGAGTAAAAGCTAATTTAAGGAAAAACGAAATTACTGCAAATATAAAAAATGAAGAAGTACAAGGTATGGAATCAACACCAGCAAAAAATGAAAGTGTAATAAAAGTAAATGATTTAGAATTAGATTTAGATAGATTCGAAGTTAAAGTCAGAGGAGAAATTATAGATTTAACATTAAGAGAATTTGAAGTTCTAAAATTTTTAGCTGCACAACCAGGACAAGTCATTACTAGAGAAGTATTGCTAGAAAAAGTATGGGGATATGAATATTATGGAGATATTAGAACAGTAGATGTAACTGTCAGAAGAATAAGAGAAAAGATTGAAAAAGACACATCATCACCAAAAATCCTTATAACTAAAAGAGGGGTAGGCTATTATATAGCAACAAATAATTAAAGAGGAAAATGAATCCTCTTTTTTTGTGGAAAAATTGGGTTGAAATTTATATAAAAATATGTTTAAATAAGAAAAAAGAAAAAGGAAGAAAATATGGATAGAAAAAATACAAGAAAAGTCATGGTAAGAAATGTTCAAATAGGTGGACAAAATAAAGTTGTTATACAATCTATGTGTAATACAAAAACAAAAGATATAAATGCAACAGTTAAACAAATTTTAGATTTAGAAAAAGCTGGATGTGAAATTATTAGAGTTGCATGTCTAGATTTAGAAGATGCAAAAGCTATAAAAGAAATAAAAAAACAAATAAATATTCCTATTGTAGCAGATATTCATTTTGATTATAGGATTGCATTACAAGCTATTGAATCAGGAGTTGATAAAGTTCGTATAAACCCAGGAAATATTGGCTCAGAGGAGAGAGTTAAGCTAGTAGTAGATAAATGTAAAGAGAAAAATATTCCAATAAGAATTGGAGTTAATGCTGGTTCATTAGAAAAAGATTTGTTAGAAAAATATGGTGGAAAACCAACCTCAAAAGCCATGGTAGAAAGTGCAAGAAGACATATTGAAATCTTAGAAAAACTAGATTTTCATGATTATTTAATATCGTTGAAAGCATCGAACCTAGATTTATGCATAGAAAGTTATGAAGAAGCAGCAAAAGAGTTTGATTGCCCATTACATCTTGGAATTACAGAAGCGGGTACAGAATTTAGTGGAACTATAAAATCAAGCATAGGTCTTGGATATTTATTAAGACAAGGGATTGGTGATACAGTAAGAGTATCTCTTTCAGATGACCCAATAAAAGAAATAAAAGTAGCAAAAGAAATATTAAAAGATTGTAATTTATATAAGAAGTCTCCTACATTAATTGCATGTCCAACATGTGGTAGAACTCAAATTGATTTAATTCCTATAGCAAAGCAAGTTGAAGAATTTTTACAAAATATAGAATCAGATATAAAAGTTGCTGTTATGGGATGTGCTGTAAATGGACCGGGAGAAGCAAGAGAAGCAGATATAGGAATTGCAGGAGGAATAAAAGAGGGACTTTTATTTAAAAAAGGTGAAATAATAAGAAAAATTCCACAAGAAAGAATTGTAGAAGAATTAAAAAGCGAGATATTAAATATTATTAAATAGGAAGAGGTTTTATGGAAATAATAGTGGGAAAAACAGCTGGTTTTTGTTATGGAGTAAAAAGGGCAGTAGATGGAAGTTTAAATCAAATCAAAGAAAATAATAATAAAATATATTGTTTAGGTGAACTTGTACATAATAAACAAGTTGTTACAGAATTAGAGGATAAAGGAATCAAAGTAATAGAAAAGATAAGTGATGCACCTAAAAAATCAACAGTAATAATTAGAGCACATGGAGTAGAAAAAAATATATATAATATTGCAAAAGAAAATGAATTAGAAATAATAGATTATACTTGCCCAAATGTTTTGAAAATTCACGATTTAGCAAAGGAATATGAGCAAAATGGATTCTACATATTTTTAACAGGATCCGAAAATCATCCTGAAATAATAGGAACCAAAAGTTATTGTGGGAAGAATTCAATAGTTATTTCAGATGAAAATGATGTAAAAAATGCTATGGCTAAATTTGAAAAAAGTGAAACTAAAAAATTACTTCTTATATCACAAACAACTTATAGTTTAGATAAATTCGAAAAAATAAAAAAAATGGTAGAACAAGATATAGAAAATAATGTGGAAGTAGTTATTAAAAACACAATATGTTTAGCTACAGAGCAAAGACAAAAAGAGACACAAAAATTATCACAAGAAGTTGATTGCATGATAATAATAGGAGGAAAAAATAGTTCTAATACAAAAAAACTATATGATATAGCAAAAGAAAATTGTACTAATACAATTTTAATTGAAACAAAGGATGAAATTAATAAAGAAAATATTAAAGATTTTGAAAGTGTAGGAATAATGGCTGGGGCATCTACACCTCAAAAAAGCATTGATGATGTAATTGAAATTTTAAAATAATAAAAATGACCGCAAAATTAATTTGTCGAATTTTGCGGTCAAAAATTTATAAAAAATGTAAGATAGTATTGACATATAAAAATATGGATACTATAATGTAGAAAATTTAATTCAAAAATTTAATCAAAATTCTAAAATAATTCAAATCTAAAAAATCCATAACAATTAAATAAAAAAGAAAGGCGGAATGCTATTGAATAGAAAATTCGTGTCTAAAAGTAATTTTGTACTTAGAAAAGTTCTAAATACAGAAACTAGTTTAGATATTCTTAAAAATTTCATAGAAAGTATTTTAAATATAAAAATAAAGGAAATAAAATTGAATCCATACCTCGAAAAAAAGGCAAAATATTTACCACAAGAAGATAATTTTGGGATAGCTGATGTACGAATAAAAACCAGCGAAAATGAGGAGATGAATATTGGAATACAATTCATAGACGGAATATATGTACACACAAAAATGTTAATATATTATGCACAAATTCATTTAAATCAATTAGAATATGACGAAAAAAGAGAATTAGCAAGAACTATCACAATAAATTTATTAGATTTTATATATTTTCCCTCATCAAAGTATGAGCAAATAGTAAAATTAAATAAAAATAATAGATTTGTAAAAAATGAGGAATTAGAATTAGTTGTTATAGAATTACCAAAATTTAATGAAAAAAATATATTAGAATGTAATACAAAAGAAGAATGGATTACATATTTAAAAGGTAATAATAATAAACTTATAGAAAAAATAAAAAATCAAAATAAATATATAAAGAATTTAGATTACTTATTAGAAAAGTATTGGAAAGAAGAAAAAATGGAATAAGAGGGAATTAATCCCTCCTAAACATATTAATGTGAATCTTTGGCTTCTTTTAATGTTACATTTATTACTGTACCTTCATCTACTTTTGTTCCTTTAGCTGGATCTTGAGAGACAACTGTTCCGGAACCTTCAATACTTATATTAAGATTCAAATTCTTCAATTCTGAAGTTGCCTGATAAGCAGATTTCCCAGATAGATCAGGTACCGTCGTTGAAGTTCTAACACTTTGATCATATAACATAATAATAGAATTTTTAGTTAATGATACACCAGGCTTTGGAATTTGGTCAATTACAGTAGTACTGTTTTTATCGTTTGAAGTTGTTATTTTAGTTGTAAATCCAGCAGCTTTTAGAACTTTTTCTGCTTCTGCAATAGTTTTATTTCTAATATCAGGAACAGTAATTAAATTATCGTCATCAGTATTATTAGCAGTATTTGATGGAATACCTAAATAAGGTAATATTTTTGTTAACATTTGGGAAACAACAGGCCCTGCTACTTGTCCACCTTGATGATTATTCTTATCAGGTTTGTATAAAGTAAGTAATAATACGACTTTAGTATCTTCAACAGGAGATATTGCAACATAAGATGCAACATAACCTTCTGTTTCTTCTTTACCGGCAACAGGCTCAGAAGTACCAGTTTTTCCACCGATAGAATATCCACTAACAGCACCACGTCCACCAGTACCTTCTGTAACAACAGATTCCATCATTGATTTTACCTTTGCAGAAGTTTCTTTTGAAATAACTTGTCTTACTTCGGTAGGTTCTATATTTGTTATTGCCCCAGTATCTGTATTAGTTATTTGTTTTACAATTCTAGGTTTCATCAAAATTCCATCATTAGCTATTGCTGAAACAGCTGTAATCATTTGAAGAGGGGTTATACTAAATCTTTGGCCAAAAGACATAGTAGCTCTTTCTACTGGTCCAACTTTTTGCTCATCTGTAAACATAGATGATGCTTCACCAGGTAAATCAATACCAGTTTTATCAAATAATCCAAAAGCTTTATAATATTTATATAAAGTTGTTGTACCAATTCTAGCAGCTAATTGCATAAATGCAGGGTTACAAGAATTTTCAAGTGCTTTTCTTAACGACTGGCTTCCATGAGGATTATAGTATCTCCAACAGGCGATGTTAACACCACTGACATTTTCATATCCTGTACAAGTGAAATCACCAGCTACATCTGTATCTGTAATATTTTCTTCTAATCCGATTGATGCAGTAACTGTTTTAAAAACTGAACCTGGTTCATATAATTCTGAAACTGATTTATTAGACCACATTTTATAAATAGCATTAGCTTTTTCATCAGAACTTAAGCTAGAATAAGTTTTGACTACAGTTTCATTAGGTGTAAATGGATTATTTAAATCATAATTTGGATATGTTGCCATAGCTAAGATATCGCCATTCTGAGGGTTCATAACAATACAGCTTCCACCATTTTCACAAGAATTATTTTCAACAGCTTGTTTAAGATATTCTTCTACTATAGTTTGAACATTATAATCAATAGTAAGTGTTAGTGAACTACCATTTTCAGCAGCAATGTAAGTTTCTTCTGCATTTGGTATTTCTTCTTGACTTGCACTTTTGGAACTTACAATTTTACCAGGAGTTCCAGATAAAACTGATTGCCATTCATTTTCTATTCCAGATAACCCTTGATCATCACTACCGCAAGAACCAAGAACTTGTGATAATACTGTGTTATAGGGATAATATCTTTTTGTATCTTCATCAATATTTATACCAACAGAAACTTTATTTTCACTCATCCATGTTTTCAATTGTTCAACTTTTGATTGTTCTACTTTTTTTGCTATTGTTTCAACTTGAGAAGAACTATTTAACTTTTCTAAAGTTTCATTGTAATCAAGTTCAAAAATATCGGAAAAAGCTTTTGCAAGTTTTTCTTTTAATTCAGCAGTTTTTGAGTCATCATTTGAAGAGTCTTTTATTTTACTTGGATTAATTGTTATTGTATCAACAGAGGCACTTGTAGCAAGAGTTTTTCCAGTAGAATCATAAATTGAACCTCTTTTTGGACTTATAATTTGATTAATTGTTTGTTGTTGGTAGGCAAGATTCTTTAGATAGCTACCTTCAAAAAATTGAAGATATGCAATTCTACCAATTAATAATGCAAAAATTAAAATTATAACGATAAAGATTGTTCTTAATTTTTTAATATGTATAAAATTTTGTGATTCGAAATCTGAATCTAATTTTATTATTTTTTTATTAGAAGATTTTGTACTTTTCTTATTCCTATTATTTCCTTTATTTTTTGGATTAATTTTTTTATTCTTAGAATTATTCAATATATTCACCACTCTTTTGTAAAGTATTTAATAATATTTTATATTAAAGTATATTAAAAATCAATAATTTTGTTTAAATAATAATTATAAAATAATGAAAGGAAGAAGATATGATATCTAATATTAAAACAATAGCATTAAATGGAATACAAGGAGAACTAATAGAAGTTCAGACAAGTGTATCAACAGGGTTACCAGAATTTTCAATAGTTGGACTTCCTGATACTAGTGTTAAAGAAGCAAAAGAAAGGGTAAAGACAGCCATAAAAAGTACAGAAATAGATTTTCCAAGTAGAAAAATTTTAATAAATTTATCACCAGCCAATACAAAAAAATGGGGAACTAGTTATGATTTACCAATGGCTATTGGAATACTAAAATCATTAAATAAAATAAGTAATTCGAATTTAGAAAATACGATATTTATAGGCGAATTATCTTTAAATGGTAAGATAAATCATATAAATGGAATTTTGCCAATGTGTATAGAAGCATTTAATTTGGGAATAAGGAGAGTCATTTTGCCAAAAGCTAATGAAAAGGAAGCTTCTATAATAAATGAAATAGAGGTAGTGGGAGTAACTAGCTTAGAAGAATGCATAAAATATCTAAATGGAAAAAAAGATATAAAAGCATCCAATATGAATATTATAAATATTTTTAAAAATAATCCAAATGATTTAATAGATTTTTCAGAAGTAAAGGGGCAAGAAAATGTAAAAAGAGCATTAGAGATTGCTGCAGCAGGAGGGCATAATTGTCTTTTGATTGGAAGTCCACGGTTCAGGAAAAACAATGTTAGCTAGAAGGATTCCTACAATACTGCCTGATATGACATTTGGAGAAGCAATAGAAGTTACAAAAATACACAGTATTTCAGGAAAATTAAATAATCAAATTGGTATTGTAACTAGTAGACCATTTAGAAGTCCACATCATACAATATCGGCAACATCAATGGTTGGAGGTGGTAGAATACCACAACCAGGTGAAATTAGCTTAGCACATTGTGGAATATTGTTTTTAGATGAATTACCGGAATTTAATAGAAATACATTAGAAGTATTAAGAGGACCATTGGAGGATAGATTTATAACAATATCTAGATTATATTCTGTAGTAGAATATCCGGCTAACTTTATGCTGGTAGCTAGTATGAATCCATGTCCTTGTGGATATTATGGGAGTGATATAAAGGAATGTACATGTTCTCAAAATATGATTCAGAAATATCTAGGAAAAATAAGTGGACCACTATTAGATAGAATAGATATACATATTGATGTAAAACCTGTAATATACAATGATTTGAAAAATTATTCTAAAAATGAAACATCAAAAGATATAAAGAAAAGGGTAAATAATGCTAGAAAAATTCAGAATGAAAGATATCAAGAAGAAAAAATATTTTCAAACTCCGAATTAACACCGAAAATGATAGAAAAATATTGTAGAATAAATGAGAGTAGTAAAAAAATTCTAGAAATAGCATTTGATAAACTGAAATTAAGTGCTAGAGCATATTCAAAGATTTTAAAAGTTGCAAGGACTATTGCTGATTTAGATAATAAAGAGCAAATAGAAGAAAAACATATAGCAGAAGCAATAAAATACAGAAGTTTAGATAGGAAATATGGAGAAAAAATTTAGAGAATAGAGGAAATATGATAGAAATTAATATAGATAACAAAGAATATCCACAAAACTTAAAGAAAATTAGAAATCCACCACGTGTACTTTATGCTCAGGGAAATATAGAATTATTATATCAACCAAGTATAGCAATAATTGGCTCAAGATTGTGTACAACATATGGTGAAAGAATGGCAAAAAAATTTTCAAAAGAATTAAGTGAATATGGAATAAACACTATTAGTGGTATGGCAAAAGGTATAGATACAATAGTACATAAGGAAACTTTACGTGTTCAGGGAAGAACTATAGCAGTTTTACCATGTGGATTTAAATATATTTTTCCGAAAGAAAATACAAAATTATATAATGAAATATTAGAAGGCAACGGGCTAATAATTACAGAATATCCTGATAATGTAAAGGCTGATTCAAAAAAATTTTTAGAAAGAAATAGGATTGTTAGTGGGTTAGCATTGGGAACATTAGTAGTTGAAGGTGGAAGGAGAAGCGGAACAAGTGTTACAGCAAAATTAACAAAACAACAAGAAAAAAATGTATTTTGTATACCATCTAGTTTAGAAAATTCAAAAGGTGTTACACCAAATAACTTAATAAAAAATGGAGCTGTTTTGGTTACAGATGTTAATGATATTATAGAAAAATATAAGTATTTAAATTTAAAAAGAAAAAAATTAACACCTCAAAATTATAATTTAATAAAAGAAGAATATAGAGACATATTTAATATACTTCCAAAAGATGGAATTATACATATTGATGAAATAGCACAAAAATTAGATTTAAGTATTCAAGAGATTAATTATAAATTGACAATGTTAGAATTAGAAGAAAAAATAGAGGCATTGCCAGGGCAAAATTATAGGAGGAAAAGATAAAATAGAAAAATATAAATATCAGCTTGGAAAATATGGAGAGAAAATTGCCGCTAAATATTTGGAAAAGCATAATTATGAAATTATAGAAATGAATTTTTATTGTAGACAAGGAGAAATTGATATTATAGCAAAGGAAAAAATAAAACAGGGATTAGTATTTGTAGAAGTAAAAACAAGAACAACACTAAGGTATGGAGAACCCAAAGAAGCTGTGAATTTTATGAAAAAAAAGCATATGTTTAGAACAGCTAAATATTATTTGTATAAAAACTATAAAATAAATACAAATATTAGGTTTGACGTTGTTGAAATTTTAATATCGAATAATAAAATCAAAATAAATCATATAAAAAATATTGAGATGATGTAAATACTTAAAAATACTTGAAATGTGAGATTAATTCTAGTATAATATAACTACTAGATAGGAGAAATTATGAATAATATTTTAGAAGAAACAAGATTTATAATGAATAAATATAATATAAAAGCAAATAAGAGTCTTGGACAAAATTTTTTAGTAAGTGAAGAAGTTGTAAAAAATATAGTAGAATGTAGTGAAATAACAAAAAAGGACTTAGTAATAGAAATAGGACCAGGATTAGGTACTTTAACAAAAGAATTGCTTGAAAAGGCTGGAAAAGTAATATGTATTGAATTAGACACAAAAATGATTACAATTTTAAAAGATAGATTTGCACTATATGATAATTTTGAAATTTTAAATAATGATGTTTTAAAAGTCGATTTAGAAAAAATTATAATGGAAAATAAAGCAAGTGGAAATTTTAAAAATGCTAAAATAGTTGCTAATTTACCATATTACATAACAACGCCAATTATTATGAAATTATTAGAAGAAAAATTAGATTTAGAAAGCATAACTGTAATGATACAAAAAGAAGTTGCAGATAGATTGATTGCTATACCAGGTAAAAAAAATACAGGAGCGATTACATATTCTGTTTATTATTATGCTAGTTCAAAGGCAATATTAGAAGTTCCAAAAGATTCATTTATACCAGCACCAGAGGTTACATCAAAAGTTATAAAATTAAATATTAGAAAAGAACCAATAATTACAGTTAAATCTTCAGAAAAAATGTTTAAAATAATAAAATCAGCATTTACTCAAAGAAGAAAGACATTATTAAATTCATTAGTTAATACAAAAATAATTGAAAATAAATCAAAGGGAATAGCAGTTTTACAAAAACTTGGATTAAATGAAAATGTAAGACCAGAAGAGTTAACTTTAGAACAATTTGCAAAAATTTCAGATAATTTATAAAATAAATATTTAAAAAAATTCATAAATATGTTATAATAAAAATGCATGAAAATAATAATAAGGAGGTTAGAATGAATCAAATATTAGTTACAGAAAAATTATATATAACGCCAGAACTAAAAAGAAAAAAGAAGATATATAAAGTAGATTTTATAATATCAATATTTTTAGTTTGTATTCTAACATCATTTTATATTTATGCAGAATATGACAGAAACAAAAGTGAAGAAACTTCACAACAAATATTAGAAGATATGAATCAAGTATTAGAACAAAATGATGGTGAAGATACAACCATTGCAAAAGATGATGTTTTACTAGTAGTATTAGATGATGCTAATGGAGAAAGTTCTTCTGATAGTGCAAGTGAAACAAGTTCAGCAAGTGCTAATTCAAGTAATAGAGCTAAAGACAAAAGAACTACATCAAGTGGATATACATATTCTACGATTGCAACAATTAGTATTCCAAAAATCAGTTTGAATTATCCAATAATACAAGGTGAAGCAGGAACACCAGAAGAAATAGAAGATTTACTAAAAATATCGCCAACAAAATATTGGGGATGTGAACCAAATGAGATAGGAAATTTTTGCATAGTAGGACATAATTATAGAAATAAAAAATTCTTTAGTAAAGTTCCAACACTTACAGTTGGAGACACGATTGATATTACTGATTTTTCTACTCAAAATGGTAGAACTATAACATATAAAGTTTATGATAAATATACAGTAGATCCATCAGACACAAGATGTACTACACAATTAACAGGAGGAAAAAAAGAAATAACATTAATAACATGTACAGATGATAGTAAACTAAGAGTTATAGTAAAATGTAAAGAAGTTAAATAATTATAAAAAACCTTTTCATATATTAAATATGAGAAGTTTTTTTATTAAGAGAAGTTAAGTTGTAGCAAATTAGAAAAAAACTTCATAAAATATAAAAAAGATAAATGGAGGATTTTTCATATGGCAAAGATAATTATTTTTAATAATGATACAGATAGAATGGAAAATTATTATAGAGGTGAATCAGAACCAATGCCGTATAACACTAATGGTACATTAAAGGTAAGAGAATTCAGAGGAGCTAGTAAAAGTAATATTTTATGGACAACAAAAAGAACAATGCAAAGCTGGAATAGTCAAAGGTATGTATTTGGTGCTCCTATACCAGTAGGATTTGCATTTAAAAGACCATATGAAGGTGGGCATGGAAATCAAAGTCAACATTATGCAGGAGTTGCATTTGATGTTGGGCAAACTTTAAGCAGTACACAAAGAAATAGATTATACAATAGTGCAAAAAATTCAGGAATATGGTCTTATGTCGAACCACAAAGTTTGACACCTACATGGGTACATTTTGATAAAAGATTTGGAAAGTCAGCTTGTTCAACTGGGGGATTTCCACAATTAAAGAGAGGTAGTTTGAGTAATTATGTATTGATAGCACAAGATGACTTGAATACATTAGGATTTAGAACTGGTGGATTAGATGGTATTTTTGGAACAGCAACAAGAAATGCTGTTATAGCATATCAAACATCAAGGGGGCTGGTAGCTGATGGAATTGTTGGGTGTAATACTTGGCGTTCATTACAAGAAGATGTTGTTGGAACAGGACCAACTAATACAACAATTAATTAAAAAAGAATATAATAAAGCGAAAACTTTATTATATTCTTTTTTAATTTTCTTCATCCATATCTGTTTCAGCGATAGTCTTTGCAACATTGTAAATTAATTTCTGTTTTGCTGGAGATACGCTTTTGATTAAATCTGTAAATTCTTTATCTAAATAATTTTCAGAACTACTAGAAGCACCATTTAAAAGATAACCTTCTGATACATCTAATAAACCACATAATTGGTTTAATCTTTTTAAATTTATATGAGAATTTCCTCTTTCAACTCTACTTAAAAAAGCTACAGAAATATCAATTTTATCAGCTAAATCTTCTTGTGTCATATTTTTTGCAAGTCTAGCTTGTTTTATTCTAGAACCTATAACACTATAATCTAAAGCCATTCTAATCACCTTCCTATTTTTTTTAATAATATATCATTTAACTTATAAGTTTTGAAGATACTTAACAAGAAAAATAAACCCCAAAGTTTATTAAGGGCTTAGAAAAATTTTAAAAACTAAAAAACAGAGCAATAGATAGAAATTAAAAGAAAAAAAGAGGAAAATAAATATAATTGCAATAAAACGAAGCACAAATTGACATAAAAAAGGAAAATTTGGATAAAATAAGTATACATAATTTGCAAAAAGGCTCAATATATAGTATAATAGTGATTGTCGCGTTAAAAGGAGAGTGAATAATATTTTAAATAAAAGACTAAAATTTTATACAAAAGAAGTTTTAAAAATTTCAAATATAACTTTAATAGCCTTTGGTTTTATAATAGCGATAATATTAATAAAATATAAACCAGTTTATGCAGTTAAAATTTCTGGAGAAGAAGTTGGATATGTAAAAAATATAAAGAAATTTGAAGAAAATATAGAAAATGATGTAAAAAACTATCAAGCTAAAAATATAGAACAAGTTGAGATAGTAAATACTCCAGAATATAAATTAAAATTAATTGATAAAGCTAAAGAAACAAATGAAAGCCAAATTATAGTTGCATTACAAAAAGAAATAAAAATAACATACCAATACTATAATTTGGAATTAGATGGTGAGATAATAGAATCAGTAAATACTTTAGAAGAAGCTGAAAAAATAAAAAAAGATTTAAATTTAGAAGATTTAATAATTTCAAAGAAAACTACAGAAAATATAGAGGAAGTAAAAACTAATGATATTGAACTTGCAAAAAAAACTATTTTAGAAAAGAAAAATATACAAAATGATAATAGTATAGCAGATATAAATGGAATAAAAATAGCAACATTACCTGTTACTGGAACTATTTCTTCAAGATATGGAGTTAGAAGCAAAATTAGAGTTTCTACTCATACTGGGCTTGATATTGCAGTTTCAACAGGAACACCAATAAAGGTAATTGCTGATGGAACAGTAGTATCTGCACAATATACAGGGGCATATGGAAATTTAGTAAAGATAGATCATGGAAATGGTTTTGAATCTTGGTATGCACATACAAGTAAAATGTATGTAACAGTTGGACAAAAAGTTTCAGCAGGAGATGTAATTGCCGCAGTTGGAAGTACTGGAAATTCAACAGGACCACATTTACATTTAGAAATTAGGCTAAATGGACAATCAGTAGATCCACAAAAATATTTATATAACTAAGAAAAATGATATTTTATTTTAAATATCATTTTTTCACATAAAAAACACAAATAAAATAACATTTGGTAACAATATTTAAATAGTATAAACATATAATAAATGAGGATGTTTAAGGAGTGTGTTATTTTTGGATAAAAACGTAGAATTACAAAAAATAGAAAACTTTTTAGAAAAAAATGAAAAGATAAAATTTGAAAGTATAGAATTTGAAAAAATAATGTTTATATACTCAGTGGCTATAAAAGAAATAAAAAATAAATTAGAAATATTGAAAGAGGAATATAAATTGTTTTACGATTATGATTTAATAGATCATATAAATACAAGAATAAAATCAAAAGAAAGTATATCAAAAAAAATAAAAAACAAATGTCTTAATAATACATATGGAGATATGATAGAGAATATCAATGATATTGCTGGGATAAGAACAATATGTCCATTAAAGAAAGATATATATTGCATAAGAAATTTAATAAGAAACTTACCAGGAGTCAAAATTTTAAAAGAAAAAGATTATGTCCAAAATCCAAAGAAAAGTGGATATACAAGTTATCATATGATAATTGAAGTGCCAGTAACTTTATCACAAAATTTGGTATATGTAAAAGTGGAAATACAAATTAGAACTATGGCAATGGATTTTTGGGCAAGTTTGGAACATAAAATGAAATATAAAAACAACAAAGAGATAAAAAAGGCAACATCAAAAGAACTGATTTCTTATGCAAAAATAATAAATAAATTAGATAATAAAATGATGATGTTAAATAATGAAAGATAATAAAAATATAAGAAATTTTAACTTGTTTATATAGGTTAAAATTTTTTTAAAATACAAGAAGGATTTATGTAAAATTCGTCGAATATTATATTTAAGTATGTTTATTTGAAAGAAAGAGAGGAAAAATGGCAAGGTATAGCGACGAGATTATAAATGAAGTTAGACAAGCAAATGACATTGTGGATATTATTTCGCAATATGTACATTTAAAAAGAAGTGGAAGAAATTTCTTTGGACTATGTCCATTTCATAATGAAAAATCTCCTTCTTTTTCTGTTTCACCAGATAAACAGATTTTTCATTGTTTTGGTTGTGGAGTTGGAGGAAACGCATTTACTTTTATTTCTAAAATAGAAGGAATTAACTTTGTAGAAGCTGTACAGACATTGGCAGAAAGAGCAAATATTCAATTACCAAATTTGAAAGATAATGTTGATTCACAGAAGGAGGAACTAAAATCAAAAGTTTATAAAGTAAATGAATTTACTGCAAATTTTTACCATGAAAATTTATATAAACCACAAGCCAAAATAGCTCAAGAATATGTAAAAAAGAGAAAATTAAGTAATGAAACATTAAAAGCATTTAAAATAGGTTTTTCTGGAAAATTTGATGAACTATATCAGGAATTAAAAAAACAAGGATTTGGAGAACGAGAAATATTAGAATCAGGATTAGTAAACAAAAATGAAAGAGGACAGTTTATAGATAGATATAGAAATAGGTTAATGTTCCCAATTTGTGATGCTCGAGGAAAAGTAATAGCATTTGGAGGAAGAGTACTAGATGATTCAAAACCAAAATACATAAATTCTCCTGAAAATATAGTATACAGCAAGGGAAGAAATCTTTTTGGATTAAATGTAGCCAAAAAAGGGGACTTAAAAAGAATATTAATTGTTGAGGGATACATGGATGTTATTTCATTACATCAAAGAGGAATAACTAATGTTGTTGCACCTTTAGGAACAGCACTAACAGAACAACAAGGATGGCTGTTAAGAAAAAATGCAGAACAAATAATATTAAGCTTTGATTCAGATGAAGCAGGATTAAAAGCAAAATTAAGAGCATTGGAAATTTTACAAAATATGGGATGTGACTTAAGAATTTTACAATTGGAAGGGGCAAAAGACCCAGACGAATATATTGTAAAATATGGAAATATTCGTTTCAAATCTGTAGTAGATAAAGCACTCTCAGTTATTGAATTTAAAGTAAAATTATTAAAGGATTCTTTGAACTTAGAAAATACAAATGATAAAATAAAATTTTTAAATGAAATTGCAAAATTAATAGCAAATGTAGATAACACAATAGAAAGAGAAGTATATATAGAAAAAATAGCGCAAGAGTATGATATATCAAAAGAAGCAATTTATGCAGAGGTAAATAAATTATCATATAAAAATAATCAAAGTGATAAAATACTAGAAAAGAGCAAACCAGTAATTATACATCAAAGAAAAGAAGAAAACATAGTATCTGAAGCAATTAGAAAAAGAGAAAATACAATCATTTCGATATTATTATCAGGTGATTTAAATATTTTTGAAATAATAAGGCAAAATATAAAAGTAGAGGATTTTCAAGATGAAACAAACAAAAAAATAGCAATGATTTTGTATGAAGAATTTGAAAAAGGAAATAGTAATATAAATGGTATAATAGATAATTTAAGTGAAGAAGAACAGAATCATATTACTATGATTATGGCAGAAGATTATGAAATAACAGACGTAGAAAAAGCAATAGATGATATTATACAAGCATATGAAAAAGAAAAATTGAATTCTAGAAAATTTGAAATATTAGATTTATTGGATAATGATATAGATGCTATAAAAAAGAAAGAATTAGAAAAAGAGCTAAGCGATATAATTATAAGATTAGCCAAAATAAAATAGAGGTGAATAAAATGTCAGAAAAAAAAGAGAAAATTTTAAAAGAAGGAAAAAAAGTTAAAGTAGAAAATTCAAAAATAACACCAGAAGAAAAAGAAAAAATAAATAATATAATAAAAGAAGCAAAACAAAATGGAAAAATGACATATGGAGACTTAGCAACAAAATTAAATGATGTAAATCCAGAGGAAATGGATTCAGTTTTTGATGCTTTTGAAGAAATAGGTGTTGATTTATTACCAGATGATTTTGATGAAGAACCAGATTTAGAAGATTTAAAAGAAGTAGAAAATTTAAAATTAGATGAAATAACAGATACAAGCTATGAAGGAATAAGTGTTGATGACCCTGTAAGAATGTATTTAAGAGAAATTGGTAGAATTCCACTTCTAACATTTGATGAAGAATTAGAATTAGCAAAAAGAATCTTAGAAGGAGATGAAGAAGCTAAACAAAAATTAGCTGAATCAAATTTAAGATTAGTTGTAAGTATTGCTAAAAAATATGTAGGAAGAGGAATGTTATTCTTAGACTTAATTCAAGAAGGAAATATGGGACTTATAAAAGCTGTAGAAAAATTTGATTATACAAAAGGATTTAAATTTAGCACATATGCAACATGGTGGATAAGACAAGCAATAACAAGAGCTATAGCAGATCAAGCAAGAACTATAAGAATACCTGTACACATGGTAGAAACAATAAACAAATTAATAAGAACATCAAGACACTTACTACAACAATTAGGAAGAGAACCAAGTCCTGAAGAAATTGCAGCTGAAATGGAAATACCAGTAGAGAAGGTAACAGAAATACAAAAAATAGCCCAAGATCCAGTCTCTTTAGAAACACCAATAGGAGAAGAAGAGGATAGCCATTTAGGAGACTTTATACAAGACGAAGATAGTCCTGCACCACATGATGCAGCATCATATACAATGTTAAGAGAACAATTAGAAGAAGTCATGGATACATTAACACCAAGAGAAGCAAAAGTACTAAAATTAAGATTTGGATTAGAAGATGGAAAATCAAGAACATTAGAAGAAGTTGGACGTGAATTTAATGTTACTCGTGAAAGAATTAGACAAATAGAAGCAAAAGCATTAAGAAAATTAAGACATCCAAGTAGAAGTAAAAAATTAAGAGATTATATGGGATAAAATAAGCAATACTTAGGAGGAAAACATGGAGAATATAGTAAATTTTTTTAGTTCACTACAAAAAAATCAATTAATAGATATACTAGTTGGAATATTAATATATATATTATTTAGATGCTTAAGCAAAAGTTTTGCATATTTTACAGTAAAAATATTTAAACCGAAAATAAAAAATAAAAGACATATAAAGGGAAATCCATTTTATGTTCCATTAACAGCATTTTATATATTTTTAGGTGCATATATAGGAATATTGTTTGTAAAAGCAGCATTAGGAATTAATGCCAAAGTAATGGACATTATAAATAAGGTATTTAAGATTTCAGTAATAATTATATTTGCAAACGGATTAGCTAATAGTCTTACAACAAAAGGAACATTTGTAAATAAAATAAAAGAAAAAATAAATCCTGATGTAGATGATGCAATGTTTAAGTTTATACTAAAAGCTATAAAAGTAGTTATATATATAATTGCGGGATTTTTAGTCCTAACTGAATTAAATTATAATTTAAATGGATTAGTTGCAGGACTAGGACTTGGAAGTGTTGTAATAACTTTAGCAGCACAAGATACAGCTAAAAACTTATTTGGTGGATTAGTCATATTTTTAGACAAGCCATTTATAGTTGGTGATTGGATTGAAATGGATAAGTACGAAGGAACAGTAGAAGATATAACATTTAGAAGTACAAGAGTTAGAACATTTGAGAACTCTGTAGTAAATATTCCAAATTCAGTAATAGCTGGAAATTCAATTATAAATTGGAGTAGGATGGAAAAAAGAAGAAACAAAGTCAATTTATGTCTAGAATTAGATACACCACTTGAAAAGGTAAAAATAGTTCAAAATAGAATAAAAGAAATGTTGAAACAACATGATGATGTTATTGATGAAACCATTATAGTAAGATTTGATAATATTACAGACAATGGAATAAATTTAATGGTATGTAGTTATACAAATTCTATTGATTATGCTAGTTTCCTAGAAGAAAAAGAAAAAATAAATTATAAAATAATGCAGATATTAAGAGAAGAAGGAGTAGAATTAGCATATGATACGAAAACTGTTATAAACAGAAGTTAGAGACACAATTAAATTGTGTCTTTTTCACAAATTAGACACAAATATATAGTAAAATAAAAAAAATAAAATGAAAAGGTGAAAATAATGAATAATTCTATATTAGTAGTAGATGATGAATCTAGAATGAGAAAATTAATAAAAGATTTTTTGATTGCAAAAGGATATAGTATATTAGAAGCCGAAGATGGCGAAAAAGCATTACAAATCTTTGAAGAAAACGAATCAAAAATAGAATTAATTTTATTAGATGTAATGATGCCAAAATTAGATGGATGGTCTGTATTAAGACAAATAAGACAAACATCAAAGGTTCCAATTATAATGTTAACAGCAAGAGGAGAAGAACAAGATGAATTATTTGGATTCGAATTAGGCGTGGATGAATATATTTCTAAACCTTTTAGTCCCAAAATATTAGTTGCTAGAGTAGAAGCAATATTAAAAAGAACTAAAGGTGATGATAAAGAGAAAAAAGATTATGATGGAATAGAAATTGACAAAGATGGCAGAACTGTAAAAGTTGATGGAAAGAATATAGAACTTAGCTTAAGAGAATATGAATTATTAGTGTATCTAGTAGAAAATGAAAATATTGCACTTTCAAGAGATAAAATACTGAATAATGTATGGAATTATGATTATTATGGAGATTCAAGGACTATTGATAGTCATATAAAAAAATTAAGACATAAACTAGGGAAAAAAGGAAAATATATAAAAACCATGAGAGGTGTAGGATATAAATTTGAAAGAAAATAAAATTCAAATTTGGTAGATAGTTATGAAAAAAATAAAAGAACAAATAAAAGATGTATTTAAATCGGTAAAAGCAAAATTATTTTTCACATTAAGTCTTACAATAATATTAATTATAATATTTTTAATAATAGTAAATAATTTTGCATTGGAAAAATTTTATTTATATAGTAAAGAAAAAACATTAAAATCACTATATGAACAATTAAATGATTACTATAATGAAAACGAAACAAATGAAAATTTAGAGCAGGAATTAGAAAAAATATCTATAAAAAACAATTTTGACATTTTATTAAAAGACAGTGATGGAGTTAATATATATACGACAAATAAAAATTTTTCATCTGTAATAGGAACTTTTAGTGGAATAATGATAAATTCAGGAGAAGTTTTAGAAAAAAATGATAATTTTACAATAAAAAAACAAAGAGATATAAAAAATGGTTTATCATATATAATGTTATCAGGAAATTTAGAGAATGGATACTTTTTATATGTAAGAATACCAATAACATCAATACAAGATAGTGTAAATATATCAAATAATTTTTTAGTGCTAATAGCTGGATTTACAATTTTAATTGCCGCTGTTATGGTATCAATTATATCAAAAAAATTTACTGAACCAATCATGGAATTAAATAATATAGCTAAAAAAATGTCAAACTTAGATTTTAGTCAAAAATATAAAGTTACTAATGCTGATGATGAAATAAATAATCTAGGAAAAAGCATTAATACAATGTCAGATAAACTTGAAACGACAATAAAACAATTAAGAAGTAGTAATAATGAATTAGAAAGAGATATAGAAGAAAAATCAAAAATAGATGAAATGAGAAAAAGTTTTATTTCAGACGTATCTCATGAATTAAAAACTCCAATAGCATTAATCCAAGGATATAGTGAGGGATTATTAGAAAATATTAACACAGATGATGAAAGTCGAAAATTTTATGCAGAAGTCATATTAGATGAATCTAATAAAATGGATAGATTAGTAAAACAACTATTAGAATTAATGAAATTGGAGTATGGAAAAAGAGAATTTAATGACAAAAAATTTAATATTGTAGAAGTTGAAAAAGAAGTAATTAGAAAATCTAAAGTAATGTTAGATGAAAAAAATATAGAAGTTCAATGGGAAAATACAGATGAAATAAATGTTTTTGCAGATGATTTTTACATAGAACAAGTAATTACGAATTATATAACAAATGCAATTAAAAATATTAAAGAAGTACAAAATTGTAAAATTATAAAAATATCAAATTACATTAATAAGTCTACAAATAAAGTTTGTGTTAAAGTATTTAATACAGGTGAGCATATAAAAGAAGAAGACTTAGATAGAATATGGAACAGATTTTATAAAGTTGATGAATCAAGAAATAGAAGTGCAGGTGGTACTGGAATAGGACTAGCATTTGTAAAAGCCATTATGAATAATTATGATAATAAGTATGGAGTAAATAATGTTGATGCTGGTGTGGAATTTTATTTTGAATTAGATTTAAGCAAATAAATTGAATAGAAGACTCTTGTAGAATGTAAGTTTTACAGGAGTTTTTTAATATTAATAAAAAATAAATTGTCGAATTTTGCGATGAAAAGTTCTTTACAAAATGAAAAAAGTGTAGTATTATAATACTAGTTTTAAGTCAAATTTTTTTAATCAAAAAATGTTTTTTCGAAAAAACAAATCCAAAACAAAAATTTAATAAGGGAGGATGAGGCATATGTATGATTAGTTATAGCAAAAGATATGTTAATATAATTAGTATTTTTGTAACTATAATAATATTTGTATTAATTAATAATATAAACATAGAATTTAATCCACAATCTATCTTAAAAATGTTTAAAAAGAATATAATACAAGTTGAAATCAATACTAATAATATTAATCAAAACACAAATGAAAACAAAAAAATCGAAAAAGAAATTCAAAATAATTACCCCGAACAAAAAAGACAAATAGTAACAAAAGAAGAAATTAAAGATACAAATTGGAAAATAATAATTCCATCTATAGGATTAGAAGCTCCCATATCTGACGGCACAAGCAAAGAAGTAATGAATAAGTATGTAGGACATTTTGATGAAACATCAAAAACCACAGGGAATATAGGACTTGCGGCACATAATAGAGGATATGAAGTTAATTATTTTTCGAATTTGAAAAAATTAAAAGAAGGAGATAAAATTATATATAAATATAAAGAATTTACAAAGACATATTTGGTAAAAAAACATGTAATAATTACAGATGAAGATTGGAGTTATCTAGAAACAACAGAAAAAAATGTAATCACATTAATTACATGTGTAGAAAATGAACCTAATTATAGAAGGTGTATTCAAGCAAGTGAAATGTAAAAAGGAGGTATATACAATAAAAAAAATAATAAAATTTATATCAATAATTATTAGTTTTATAATATTAAATTTAGTTACTATACTTAATTCAGTACAGGCGGTTAACTTAAATTCAGCTAATGTTTTTTCAGGAGGAGAATGTCAAAGTCTTTTAAAATATAAAGGTGTTGTTGTTAAAGTAACATATGCCCAATATATACAAGATGGAGTAAAATATCCTGCATATTGTTTAGATAAAACTAAACCGGGAGTGACTTCAGATGTATCTTATTCTGTTTCAGTAGATAGCGCGATTACAGATGTAGGACTATGGAGAATTATTATAAATGGATATCCATATAAGAGTATTCAAGAATTAGGATGTAATAATAAAGAAGAAGCATTTACAGCCACAAAACAAGCTGTATATTGCTATATACATGGAAACAATCCAAATGATTATGAGCCAATAGGAGAAGCGGGAAAAAGAACATTAAATGCATTAAATAAAATTTTAAAAGATGGGCAAAACTGTAAAGAAACCCAAATTTCAAATATTATAAAAATAAACAGAGAATCTGAAAGTTTTAATATTGATAATAAAGAAAAAAATTATGTATCAAAAATTTATTCAATAGGGTCAGGAGCCCCAATATCTAATTATAAAGTTAATATTACATCAGTAAATAATCAATTACCAGAAGGAATTAAAATTACAGATGTAAACAACAATTCAAAACAAGAATTTACTAAAAATGAAAAATTCAAAATACTTATCCCAATAAAAAATTTAACTAAAGATGGAAATTTTAAAATTGATGTAGAAACTAAAATTAATAATAAACCAGTATTATATGGAAGAGCAGGAAATAGTACATATCAAGATTATGCATTAACAACAGCAACATATGAAGATGCTAAAGGAAAAACAGAAGAAAATTATTATAAAAATGAAACAAAAATAAAGATAATAAAACAAGATAAAGAAACAAAAGAAAGACTAGAAGGTGTAGAATTTAGTATATTAAATGCTCAAAAACAAACAATATATGCTAATTTGAAAACAAACAAAAATGGTGAAGTGCAAATTACTAATATGCTTCCAGGAAAATATTATATAAAAGAAATTAATGCTAAAGATGGTTATATTTTAAGTAATGACATAATTGAGTTTAATGTAGAATATAATCAAACAGTAAATATTACACTAAATAATAAATTTAAAGATAAAACAGAAGTAAAAATAGAGCATAAAGAGCAAGATAATACAATAGATAATTCTAAGAATAATGTAAAAGAAACATCTACAATAAATCTAGAAGAAGATTTAAAAGAACCAGAATTACCAAAAGTAGAAAAGAAAGAAACAAAAAAATTACCAGTTACGGGTATGTAAATTTTATAGAAAGCACATATTAAAAATAATAAAATAATATGTGTTTTTTGTATTGAAAAAAAAAAGAAAAAACATTATAATAAAATTGAAAAGAATTTGAAAGGGAAAAAGAGTATGAAAAAAAGAAATATAGTAATATTAGTATTAATTTTATTAGTAATAGTTTTTATAGCTATTTTTTGTGGAATCAAAAAGATTGAAGAGAATAAAAAAGAATATCAAATTGAAAAGATATCTGAATATAATTATTTTGTTATAAAAGAAAATGATAAATATGGAGTAATTGATAAATTGGGAAATAAAGTAATAGGAAGTAATTACGATAATGTAATAATTCCTAATCCGACCCAATCAGTATTTTTCTGCTATGAGGGAAAAAATTTAAAAATATTAAATAACAAAAATGAAGAAATTTTAAAAGGATATGATTCAGTAGAACCATTGAGATTAACAAATGTATCCAGTGATCTAATGTATGAAAAAAGTGTTTTAAAATACAGTAAAGATGGTAAATATGGAATAATAAATTTTCAAGGAAAAAAAATAACGAGTGCAATATATGACTCAATAGAAACACTTCAATTTAAAGAAGGAGAATTGTTAGTAAAAAAAGACAATAAATATGGAGTAATTAATATAAAAGGGGCAGAATTAGTAAAAATAACTTATGACAAGATTGAAGCAGACAAATATTACAAAGAAAATGTTGGATATAAAGATTCTGGATATATTGTTACAAATACAACAGATGAAGGTTATAGATATGGCTATGTTAATAAAGAAGGAAAAGAAATACTAAAAACAGAATTTAATGATTTATCAAGAATTTTGGAAGTTGATAGTGATGAAGTATATTTAATATGTGCCCAAAATGGAAAATATGGTATGTATAAAAATTCTAAAAAAATAATCAATAATGAATATCAAGCGTTAAGATATGATGAAAATAACAATATAATAGTTGCATTAAAGGGAAAACAATATGGAGTAATGTCAATGGAAGGAAAACAAATTATACCATTTAAATATAAACAAATAGATGTTACTGGAGAAAATATATATGCTACCCAAAGTGATGGGAATATAAAAGTTTTTGACAATAAAGGAAAAGAAACAGAACTTGACTATAATACTGTTGTAACAAAAGTAGAAAATACAAATTATAAAATAAATATTTCTGTAAGAGATAATAAAACATTTTATAACATATATAAAAACAATGAAAAGAGGACAAATAAAGAATATACTTATATAGAATATCTATATGATGATTATTTTTTAGCAAGTAATGGAGATGGAAAAGTAGGAATCATAGATGAAAATGAAGAAAATAAAATAGAATTTAAATATAATTCTATACAAAAAATAGAAAATATGAATCTACTAGAAGCAAAAGATGATAATAATGTAATTGAAATTTATTCTACAGATATGGAAAAAATAACTGAACTAAAAAATGCAGTAGTTGAGGAAAACGAAAATTATATAAAACTATATAATGATAATGAAATAAAATATATAACAAAAGATGGTAAAGAAATAAAAGATACAGAATTATTTAAAGACAATAAAATATTTCCTAAAAAACAAGAATATAAATGGGGATTTGTAGATAAAGAAGGAAATACAATATTAAATTTCGAATATGAAGAGGTAACAGAAATAAATAAATATGGATTTGCCGGAGTTAAGAAAAATGGTAAATGGGGAGTTATAGATAATAATGGAAAAATTATTATAGAACCAACTTATGAATTAAAAGATATAAAACAACCAGTATTTATAGGAAAATATTATCAATATGTATATGGTAATGGAGAGATATATTATACAAATAACCAATAAATTATAAAAAACGTTTTATACTAGATTGCTAGTATAAAACGTTTTTTTAATTTCAAGTAACAAAAGTAAGTTTAAACACATAGAAAATAGTAAATAATAAAAAGAGAAAATTATAAGAGGTGAAAAAATTTGAAAATAGGATTAGCGTTATCAGGCGGTGGAATAAGAGGAATTGCACATGCAGGAGTATTAAAGGCTTTAGAGGAAAACAATATAAAAATAGATATAATAGGAGGAACTAGTTCGGGAAGTATTATTGCAACATTATATGCAATGGGATATTCACCATATTACATTTACATATTATTTAAAAGATATGCAAGAGAATTAGTTAATCAAAATTCTAGATCTATTTTTACAAGCTTTGGAAATTTTTTTTCAAATAAAAAAGTACCATTTGCAGGTTTTTATTCGGGAGAAGAAATAGAAAAAGGTTTTAATGAAGTGGCCAGAAGAAAAGGAATAAAAAAAATTACAGACATAAGAATGCCAGTTGTTGTTCCAACAGTTGATTTGCAAGATTCAAAGGAATATATTTTTACTAATTATATTCCTAAAACAACTAAAGAAAAAGAAAAATATATTACAGATATATCGATAGGAAAGGCAATAAGAGCAAGTAGTAGTTTTCCAGTAGTTTTCAATCCTTGTCAATATAAAGAACATAGATTTTTAGATGGTGGAATATTAGATAATGTACCTGCAAAAGAAATAAAACTTCAAGGAGCTAACAAAGTAATAGCAATTAATTTTAAAGCAGATGAAATAAATAATAATAGTACAGTGATGGATATAGCAATGAGATCGATTGATATAATGGGAAATAAAGTATCAGAAGAAAGCTTGGGAGATAGTGATATAGTTTTAACAATTGAAACAGATAAAACAGGATTGTTAGAAATAGAAAAATTGGATGAATGTTATAAATATGGTTATAGAGGTACAATGGAGAAAATGAATGAAATTTTACAAATCATTAACAAAAATTAAGTGTTTATGAATATAATATAAAAAAAGCAAAAGAGAGGAAAAAAATGAAAGTTAGATATTTTGATAATAGTGCGACAACAAGAGTAAAGGAAGAAGTTTTTAATGAAATGATTCCATATTTAAGTATAGAATATGGAAATCCATCATCAATTTATAGTATAGGAAGAAGTGCCAAAAGGGCTATAAATGAATCTAGAAGAAGGGTCGCATCTCTTATAAATTGTAACCCAGAAGAAATCTATTTTACAAGTTGCGGTTCAGAAAGTGATAATACGGCGTTAAAAGGAATTGCATATGCAAATCAACAAAAAGGAAAACACATTATAACATCTAAAATTGAACATCCAGCAATACTAAATAGTTGCAAAAATTTAGAAAATAAGGGATTTTCTATTAGTTATATTGATGTTGATGAAAGCGGAATAATAAACTTAGAAAAGTTAGAAAATGAAATTACTCCACAAACAATATTAATAAGTGTGATGTATGCAAACAATGAAATAGGAACAATTCAGCCAATAAAAAAAATTGCACAAATAGCTCATTCTCATGGAATAATATTTCATACAGATGCAGTTCAAGCAGTTGGAAACATACCAATAGATGTCAAAAAAATGGATATAGATATGTTATCATTATCAGGTCATAAATTATATGCTCCAAAAGGTATAGGCGCCTTGTATGTGAAAAAGGGTATTGAATTTGAAAGGTTCATGGATGGAGGACATCAAGAAAAAAATAAAAGGTCTGGAACTGAAAATGTAGCAGAAATAGTGGCTTTGGGTAAAGCTTGTCAAATTGCAGAAAAAAATCTAGAAAAATATCAAGAAAAATTAATAAATATGAGAGAATATTGTTTAAAAAGAATAAAAGAAAACATACCAAATGTCCATATTAATGGAACAATGGATAAAAGATTACCTGGAAATATAAATGTGAGTTTTGAAAATTTGGATTCAGGTGAATTATTATTGAGATTAGATGAAGTAGGAATTTGTGCTTCAGGAGGTTCAGCGTGTTCATCAAAAGAAGCCAATCCATCACATGTATTAACTGCTATTGGACTTCCAAGTGAACTTTCTAAAGGTGCTTTAAGATTAACATTTGGTGATTATAATACAATGGATGATGTTGATTATTTAATTGAGAATTTAACTCGTATAGTTAAAGAAATGAAAAAATCTTAAGAAGCATTTAAAATTGCCTTTTAAGATTTTTTTGAAATATTTGCAACAGCACATTTAATTCCATCAACAGCAGCAGACATAATTCCACCTGCATAACCAGCACCTTCACCACATGGATAAATTCCATCAATATTAGAAAGAAAATTTTCATTTCTTATAATTTTTACAGGGGAAGAGCTTCTTGTCTCCATACCAGTCATAATTGCATCAGGATTAGCAAATCCTTTCAATTTTGTATCGAAATATATAATTCCTTCTTTTAAAGTTTCAGAGACAAATTTTGGCATTATATCATTTAAATTAGATAATGTAAAACCTGGTTTATAAGATGGTTTGATTTTACCTAAAAATTCTGATTTTTTATTATTAGAAAAATCTTCAAATCTTTGAACAGGGGCATAGTAGTTTGAACCACCTAATTTAAATGCTTTTTCTTCTAAATCTTTTTGAAAATATATTCCAGCTAAAGGAGATGTACTATTAAAATCAGAAGGCATGACATTTACCAAAACTGCTGAATTAGCATTAATGCCATCTCTTGCAAAATAGCTCATTCCATTTGTTACGATAGTATTTTTTTCACTAGCTGAAGCCATTACAACTCCTCCAGGACACATACAAAAAGTATAACAAGAACGACCACTTGGGCTGTGATATGCCAACTTATAATCTGCTGCAGGTAATTGTAATTTTGTTATTGTACCATATTGAGATTTATTTATTTCACTTTGTAAATGTTCAATTCTTACACCAACTGAGAAATTTTTAGGTTCCATCAAAAGACCTTTTTCATAAATTTTTTCAAATGTATCTCTTGAACTATGGCCTATTGCTAAAATAACTGTATCAGTTTCAATTTTTTCAATAGAATTACTTTCTAAATTAAGAATGTGAACTTTTGAAATTTTGTTATTTAGAGTTTCAAAGTCTACAAATTTAGTATTAAACATAAATTTACCACCTTTAGAAATGATAAATTCTCTCATATTTTTGATTATTTTTATTAAGTTATCTGTACCTATGTGAGGTTTCGTTAAATATAAAATTTGTTCCGGTGCACCAAAGTTTACAAATTCTTGTAGAACTTTTTTACAATATGGAGAACTTATTCCACTTGTTAGTTTTCCATCAGAAAAAGTTCCAGCACCACCTTCACCAAATTGTACATTCGAGTATGTATTTAATTTTCCAGTATTAATAAAAGTATCAACAGTTTTTTTTCTTTCTTCTACAGTTTGACCTTGTTCTATAATTATTGGTTTATAACCATTTTGAACGTAAGTTAAAGCTGCAAATAATCCAGCTGGTCCAGCTCCAATTATTACTGGGTTTATTTTTTTATCTTTTTTTATATCAAATTTTGGAAATTCTAAGTCCTTAATAATTGAAACATTTTTAAATTTTAATAAATTATTTTCGTTTTTTAATTTTAAATCTATTGAATAAGAATAATGTACATCATCTTTCTTTCGTGCATCGATAGATTTTTTTGATATATTACAAACTATAATATTTTCTTTTTTTATTTTATATTTATTTAAAACTAAATTAATTACTTTATCATCTGAAATATCTTCATAAATTTTTATATTACTAATTTTTATCATACAAACTCCTAAATTTTAAAATATTATATAATGTTATTAAAAGAAAGTAAAGGACATTTTACAATGTCCTTTGGCTTTTGTAAATGTCCTTTACTTTTTAGATAGAGTGACAACTTTTTAAGTTACCGTGTTGATCGTAAACGGTAATCATGTGAGGAGTCAATTTCATTTCATCCTGTACTAAAAAAGGATTGAATGGAATGTATGCCTCAACAAGACATTTTGTTAATATGCTGTTCGGTTTTATTGCCAGGGTTAAACAACCTCTGGCAGAAAAAACTTTTTGAGTCGAATCAGCAAGTGATTTTTTAAACATATTGATTTTTCCTTCACTTACTGGAGTTGTCTCTCTGATCTTGTCAGCCCACCAATTAGCGACTGACTCATAGATATTGTCATCGTTAAACAATGTTTAATCCTCCTTTTGCAGACAATATTATACTGTAACATACTTATATTATAACATAATGTAAAATAGAAATCAATGTTATGTAAAATTTGTCATAAAATTGTATAATTGTTCTAATACAACCCTTAATAGAATACAATTAAACAAAAGTATTCGTATGGGGGTTTGACTATATGAAAGGTATATCAATAGATGAACGTGCAATAGAACTTGCACATTATATTATAGATTCAAAAGATACTGTTAGGGGAGCAGCAAAAAAATTTGGAATTAGTAAAAGTACAGTACACAAAGATGTTTCTGAAAGATTAAAAAAAATAAATCCAATTTTAGCTCATGAAGTAAGAATAGTACTTGATGAGAATAAGGCAGAAAGACACATAAGAGGAGGAATGGCAACAAAATTAAAATATAGTCATATGAAATAAAGAAGAGGAAACTCTTCTTTTTTTAAATTAATTCAATAACAAAAAAAAAAAAATTACATAAAATATATTAACTCTGATTATGAGGTGATAGAATGAATAAAATAGAGAAGGGGGACATAGTAGCTAGAAAATCATATGGTAAAGATATATTATTCAATGTAAAAAGAATAGTAAAAACAAATAAAGGAGACATAGCATTATTATCAGGGGTCATAGAAAGAATTGAAGCAGACAGTAAATTAGCTGATTTAGAAAAAATAGATTCTAAGATAGCTAAAAAAAACATTAAAGAAATAGAAGAAAAGATGAACAAAAGAATAGAAGAATATAAAAAAGATGAATACAAAATAGCAATAATAGCCCAGGAAGAAAAAAGAATACAAAGAAAAGTGGTAACTGGTAAAATATTACATTTAGATGGAGATAAAAAGTATTCAGAAAAATCATATTACTATTATAAAAAATTAGGTTTAAATGCAGTTGTTAAAAATATACCGGAATATAAACAACCTAAAGTAATTTATAGATTATTAACACAGTATAACCCAGATATTCTAGTTATAACAGGACATGATGGAATGATAAAAAGAGGAACTAACTATAATGACATATATAATTATAGAAATTCAAGACATTTTATAAATACTGTAAAAGAAGCAAGAAGGTACGATGCAGAAAGAAACAATAAATTAGTAATTTTTGCTGGAGCATGTCAAAGTTATTTTGAAGCAATAATATCTGCAGGTGCAAATTTTGCATCATCCCCGGCAAGAATTTTAATAGATTTTTTAGATCCTTTAATTGTGGCAGAAAAAGTGGCAACAACCGAAGAATATAAATATATAACAATGGAAGATATTGTAAAAGAATTAAGAGATGGAAAAAAAGGTGTTGGAGGAATTGGCGCAAATGGTAAAATGAAAATATTGTAATACAAATGTAATACAAATGTAATATTGAAAGTGAAAATGCATATAACACTATATAAATCAACTAAAATCAAGATAACAAACAAAAATATGTTTTTTGACAATTTTTGCAAAAAATGCTATAATCAGCTCATCTTAAAGGAGTAGGTGATAGTTATGATATGCAAAACTGATATATCAAATCTTAAAACTGACATCTTAGATAAAGTGGGTCAAAAGATAATAGTAAAAGGTTCTTTAGGAAGAAGTAGAACTTTTGAAAAAGAAGCAACAATAGAAAAAGCATATCCAAATATTTTTGTAGTAAAATATGAGGAAAATGATAGAAATGTAACTTATAGTTATACAGACATCTTAACAAGAACAGTTGAGGTAGATGTATTTGATGGAGAGACTTATAGTCCGTTAATTCCACCACAAGTTGATATAAAAAGAAAAAAAGCGGAAGTTTTAGTTTAAAAAGTTAAACTAAAACTTCTTTTTTAGTAGTCATATTTTCAGAATTTACTTGCAAAATCTGTAAAATGTTATATAATATATAGGAAAGGTGACAAAAATGAATTTAGAAATATTAGAAAAAAATATAGGTTATAAATTTAAAAACATAAATCTACTAAAAAATGCATTAACACACACATCTTATGCATATGAACATAACATTAACAGTAATGAAAAATTAGAATTTTTAGGTGATAGTATCTTAGAATTCATATCAAGTGATTATATGTATAGTAAATACACAAAGTTAAAAGAAGGAGAACTAACAAAAGTTAGAGCAACAGTAGTATGTGAAAAAAGTTTATATAAAGTAGCAAAAAAACATGATTTTGGTGACTTCTTATATCTAGGAAAATCAGAAGTAATTAGTGGTGGGAAAAATAGACCAGCAATTTTAGCTGATAGTGTAGAAGCAGTTATAGCAGCAATATATATGGATGGAGGATTAGAACCAGCCAAAAATTTTATCATTCAAAATTTAAAAGATGAAATAGAAATTGCAACAAAAAATGTAGGACAAAAAGATTATAAAACAGTACTACAAGAAGAATTACAAAAAAATGGTGATGTTAAAATTGAATATAAAATCATAAAAGAGACAGGACCAGATCATAATAAAACATTTGAAGCAGAAGTGTGCTTTAATGGAAAAGTATTAGCAACAGGAGTGGGAACAAGTAAAAAAGCTGCAGAGATGCAAGCTGCAAAAAAGGCCCTTGGAGAATAGAGAAAGGAAGAAAGTATGAAAAAAGAATATGTTATTCCAGTATTTGTGCCACATTTAGGATGTCCTAATGATTGTGTGTTTTGCAATCAAAAATCAATTAGTGGACAAAAGAAGAATATAACCAAAGAAGAGGCTAGAAAAAAAATAGAATACTATTTAAATAATATACAAGATAAAGATTCTAAAAAAGAAATAGCCTTTTTTGGAGGAAGCTTTACAGGAATAGATGAAAATATTCAAGAAGATTTATTACAGGTAGCATATGAATATATACAAAAAGGACTTGTAGATAGTATAAGAATATCCACAAGACCAGACTATATCAATAAAAATATATTAAAGAGATTAAAAAAATATAAAGTAAAAACTATAGAACTTGGAGTTCAATCATCAAATAATTATATTTTAAATAGAGCAGGAAGAGGCCATACATTTGAAGACGTTGTAAAAGCATCAAAATTAATAAAATGGTATGGATTTGAGTTAGGACATCAAATGATGGTAGGACTACCTGAAAGTACAAGAATTGATGAAATAAATACAGCAAAAGCATTAATAAAATTAAAACCAAAAATAGTAAGAATTTATCCAGTTTTAGTTATAAAGGGAACAAAACTAGATGAAGAGTACAAAAAAGGAATATATGAACCATTACCATTAGTACAAGCAGTTGAAACTTGTAAACAATTAGTAAGGATGTTTGTAGATAAGAAAATAAATGTTATAAGAGTAGGATTACAAAATACAGAAGAAATTTCAGAACCAGGAAATAATGAAAGTGAAGTTGTAGCAGGTCCATTCCATCCAGCATTTAGACAATTAGTTGAGTCAGAAATGTGGTATGATGCTATTGTAGAAAAAATAAAAAAATTAAATGTAAAAGTAAAAGAAGTTAAAATAACAGTAAATCCAGTAGATATAAATAATGTTGTAGGACATAAAAGAGAAAATATAAAAAAACTAAAAGAATTATATGAAGTAGATTTAATTGTAAAACAAGATCAAAAAATAAAAAAAGGTAAATCAAGGATAGAAATAACCAAAAAATATACGGATTTTTTAGAACAAAATGAAAAAGTAAAGATAAAAAAATAGACAGAGAATAAAATCACTTTTTATTACAGATAATAGTAATAAAGGTGATTTTTTATGGAAAAAAATATGATTAAAAATTTGGTTATTGAAATATTAGAAACAATATCAGGTTCACTAATAATGGCTATTGCAACATCATTATTTTTGCTACCAAATCAACTTTCTTCTGGAGGTTTTGCAGGTATAGCAACTATCTTATATTATTTGTTAAAAATACCAATGGGAACTACTATATTAGCTTTAAATATACCTTTTTTTTTATTTGCGGGATATAAATTAGGAAAAAGATTTTTTCTAAAATCTATGGTTGGAACAATAAGTTTTTCAATATTTATAGACATATTAGATAAAATAGAGCCATTAACTCATGATAGATTTTTAGCGTGTATATATGGAGGAATTATAATCGGATTAGGAACAGCAATATTATTAAAAGCAAATTCATCAACAGGTGGTTCGGATTTAGTGAGTCAACTAGTAAAAAAATATAATTATAATATAAGAATGAGTACTGTAATAATAATAATGGATACTGTAACTGTAGGATTAAATGTAATATTTTTTAAAGAAATAGAGATTGGTCTATATTCAGCAATAGCAATTTATCTAATGGGAAAAATAATTGATATAGTTTTTGAAGGAATTTATTTTACTAAATTATTAATAATAATATCAGATAAAAATGAAATAATAGCACAAGAAATAGGAGAAAGAATTAGAAAGGGAACAACTGGATTATACGGAAAAGGAATGTATACCAATAATGAGAAATTAGTATTAATTTGTGCAGCCTCAAGAGGAGATGTCGATAAAGTAAAAAAAGTTGCAAGAGAAATAGACTCTAAAAGTTTTATAATAATTGCTAATGCCAGAGAAGTTGTTGGAGTAGGATTTAAAAAATAAATTGAAAAAGATATTAAATATATGATATAATATGAGAGAATATAATAATGGAGAAAAGATATGAAAGGACAGGAATATTTAATAAAAAATCAAGATTCATTTGAACTTGAAGATATATTTGAATGTGGGCAATGTTTTCGTTGGAATAAAGAGGAAGATTTAAGTTATACAGGAGTTATAAAAAACGGGGTTATAAATGTAAATAAAAGTGGAAACAAAATTATTTTTAAAGGAATTTGTGATGGAGAACTAAAGGATGTAGTTGAAGATTATTTTGATTTATCAAGAGATTATTCCAAAATAAAAATGAAGTTATCAGAAATAGACTCGTATATGAAAACAAGTGTTGAATATGGAAAAGGAATTAGAATATTAAATCAAGATTTATGGGAAACTATTATTTCATTTATAATTTCAGCTAATAATAATATTCCAAGAATAAAAGGAATAATAGAAAGATTATCAGCAAAATATGGAAAAGAAATTGAATGGAATGG
The DNA here is from genome assembly GCA_934130705.1 of uncultured Clostridia bacterium. The sequence continues at coordinate 7,634 of CAKOYL010000003.1, read as the reverse complement.
TAAAAAATATTATACATTTCCAACACCAGAAGAATTAAAAGAGGTTTCAGTAGAAGATTATAGAAAATTAGGTTTAGGATTTAGAGATATTCGTTTATATGAGACAACAAAAATGATATTAGAAAATAAAGTGGATTTACAAAAATTAAGAGAAAACCCAGATACAAAAGAAGTTAGAGAACAATTGTTAACTCTTTCAGGAGTTGGACCTAAAGTGGCTGATTGTATATTATTATTTTCAGATTTAAAAAGATTTGAAGTATTTCCAATAGATGTATGGGTTAGAAGAGTTATGAATGATTTATACATAAAAGAGGAAGATGAAACAAAAGTAAGTAAAGTAAAAATAGAAAAAATAGCAAATGAAAAATTTGGAAGTTTAGCAGGTCTTGCACAACAATATTTATTTTATTGGAGAAGAATGGCCTAAAAACATAAAAAAGGAGAAAGTTATGGGATTACGAATAATATATGGAAAATCAGGTAGTGGAAAAAGTGAATATTGTTTTAAAGAAATTGCCAAGCTTATAAAAAAAGAAAAAAAGATATATATTATAACACCAGAGCAATTCTCTTTTACAGCAGAAAAAAAATTAATGTATGTAATTGATACAAAAGCAGTAATGAATGCAGAAGTAATAACATTAAGTAGAATGGCACATAGAATATTACAAGAAATAGGTGGAAGTATCAACACATCACTAACAAAATGTGGAAAAGCAATGCTTATTTATTCAATATTAAGTGATAATAAAGGAAAGTTGAGATTTTTAAGCAGGTCAGACGAAAATATTGATATATGTATGACTGCAATAACTGAATTAAAAAAACATGGAATATCAGTAGAAGATTTAAAAAATGAAATAGAAAATTGTCAAGATGAATATTTAAAAAATAAATTAAAAGATATGTTAATTATATATCAAAACTTTGATAAAATATTGCAAAATAATTATATTGAAGAAAATGATTTATTGAATATGCTTGCACAAAATATTGGAAATACTGATTTTTTACAAGACAGTATTATTTATATTGATGAATTCTCTGGTTTTACTTATCAAGAGTATGAGGTCTTAAAACAATTTATAAAACTAGCAAAGCAAGTAACTTTAACAGTATGTACAGATAGCTTGGAACCAAGTATTAATGCAGATACAGATATATTTTATACTAACAAAATAACTGTTTCTAAAATAATGAAATTAATAAAAGAAAATGATTTAAAACTAGAAGAAACAATATATTTAGAAAAACAACCAAGATTTAAAACACAAGAATTACAAGAATTAGAAAAAAATATTTTTTCAAATAGAATAAAAAAATTTAATGGAGAAGTTCAAAATATTAAATTATTTTTGGCTAAAAACCAATATTCAGAAATTGAAAATGTAGCAAAAGAAATAACAAAATTAGTAAGAGATGAACATTTAAGATATAAAGATATATCAATAATTACTCAAAATTTAGATACATATTCTAATTTAGTAAGAGCAATATTTGCTGAATATAATATACCAGTTTTTATTGATGAAAAAAGAGATTTGAATCAAAATATAATTGTTCAATATTTGTTATCTATTTTTGAAATTTTTAGCAAGAATTTTTCAAGAGAAGCGGTTTTTAATTATTTAAAAATTGGATTTTCTGATATAGAAAATGATGATATTTTTAAATTAGAAAATTATTGTACTAAATGGGGAATAAAACAAAATAAATGGAAGAAAGATTTTACATTTGGTATAAAGGATGATAACAAAGAAGAAATAGAATATCTAAATCAACTAAGAAAAAAAGTAATAGACCCACTAGTAGAATTAAGAAAAAAATGTGGAACAGTAGAACAAACAACAAAAGCAATTTATGAATTTATGCAAGAACAAGAAATAGAAAACAAAATAAATATAAAAATAAATGAACTAGAAGATAAGGAAATGTTAGACTTGGCAAATGAATATATTGCAAGTTACAAAATAATATTAGATATTTTAGATGAAATGGTATTAATATTTGGAAAAGAAAAAATATCAATGGACAAATATGTTCAAATATTAAGAACAGGTTTAAAAAATAGTGAACTTGGAAAAATTCCTGGAACACAGGACCAAGTGATTATTGGAGATGTAGAAAGGTCTAGAAGCCATAAAGTAGATGTTATATTTATAATAGGATTAAATGATGGAAGCTTTCCAAGTATAAATAAAGCTGAAGGGTTCTTTGGAGATAAAGATAGAGAACAATTAAAAAATGATGGAATAGAACTTGCAGGAGGAACTCTAGATAATTTATATGAGGAAAATTTTAATATATATAAAACATTTACAACAGCTGAGAAAAAATTATATTTATCATATTCATCTTCAGAAACTGAAGGAAAATCACTAAGACCATCAATGATGATACATAAAATTAAAAATATATTTCCAAACTTAAATGAAGAAAGTGATATTATTACAAAAAAATATGAAATAATTAATACACCAATAACTTATGAAGAATTATTGGAGAATATATCAAATTTAAGAAATGGCAAAAAAATAGAAGACATATGGTATGCAATTTATAATTACTATAAAAATCAAAATGAATATTATGAGAAATTACAACAAAATTTAGAAGGTATAGATTATACAAATTTACCAAAAAATATTGATAAAAATATAATAGAAAAATTATATGGAAACACTTTAAAAACTAGTGTATCAAGACTTGAAAAATATGCACAATGTCCATTTTCATATTATTTACAATATGGACTAAGATTAAAAGAAAAGGAAGAATTAAAAGTTCAAAATTTCGATACAGGTTCATTTATGCATGAAACAATAGATGAATTCTTTAAAAAAGTACAGGAAGAAAAAATAGAATTACCTGAATTGTTAGCAGAAATTAGCAAAATAGAAGTTTTAGTAGATAAAGTAATAGAAGAAAAATTAGATAATGGTAGAAAATATACTTTTGTTGCAACAGCAAAATATAGAGTATTAATAAGAAGACTAAAAAGAATTGTATCAAAAGCACTTAAATATATAATAGAGGGATTAGTATATAGTGATTTTAACATTGAAGGAACAGAAATAGAGTTTGGGAAAAATGGAAAATATAAACCAATTCAATTACAAATACTTGAAAGTGGAAAAAGAGTTGAAATAACAGGGAAAATAGACAGAATAGATACAGCTACATCTGATGATGGAAGATATTTAAGAATAATAGATTATAAATCATCAGCAAAAAACATTGATTTAAATGAAGTATATGCAGGTTTACAATTACAATTATTAACTTATATGGATGCAGTATGCAAAGAAGAAGATTTAATGCCAGCAGGAGTTTTGTATTTTAGCCTATTGGAACAAATAGCAAGTGCTGATAAAAAAATAACAGAGGAAGAAATAGAAGAAAAAATTAGAAAAAACTTCAAAATGAAGGGACTAATATTAGCAGATGTAAAAATAATAAGAATGCATGATAATACATTAAAATCAGGAAGTTCAAAATTAATACCAGCATCACTAACTACTAAAGATAGTATAATTGAAAAGTGGACTAGTGGTGTAAACAAAGAAGAATTTAAAGTTTTGCAAGATTATATATATAAAACAATAAAGCAAATATCAAAGGAAATATTAAATGGAAATATTGACTTAAAACCATATAATAAAAGTGGTGAAACTCCATGTGATTATTGTTCATATAAAGCAATATGTGGATTTGATACTAGAATATGTGGGAATAATTATAATTATATAGACAAAAAAACAAAAGATGATATAATAACAATGATGAAAAAATAAAATTATTAGCAAAGTAAAAGTTTTTCGAAAAGGAGTAAAAATTTGAAAGATTTATCAAATGAAAATGTTGTACATATAAAAAAAGAAGGAGTACAATATTTACAATTTAAAAAATTATTAGAATATAGTGATATAATATCACATGCATATTCAATAGGAACAGATGTGAATTTTAGAACAGCAAGGGCAAATAAAGAAAAATTACCTAAACAAGACTTTAGCAAAGCAATGCAAGATTATAAAAAGCTATGTAGTGCTATAAATGGAGATTATAAAAATGTAGTAAAAACAAATCAAGAACATACAGATAATATTGCAATTGCAACTAAGAAAATAAATCAAAATTTTCCAGATATAAATTTAGATGAATACAGTAGAACAGATGGAATTATAACACAAAAAGAAAACTTAGTATTATCAACTACAAATGCAGACTGTATATTAATTTTATTCTTTGACCCAGTAACAAAAACAATTGCCAATATTCACTCTGGTTGGAAAGGAACTTTGCAAAGAATTTCAATAAAAACAGTTAAAAAAATGGTAAAAGAATTTGAATGTAAACCAGAAGATATTATTTGTTGTATTTGTCCAAGTATTAGAAAATGTCATTTTGAAGTTGACAAAGACGTAAAAGATTTGTTTGAAGAAGAATTTAAAGATTTGAATATAAGCCAAAATACTGATATAATGGAAAAACAAAAAGATAAAGAAAAATGGAATATTGATACAGTTTTAATAAACAAAATTATATTAAGTAATGTAGGATTAAAGGAAGAAAATATTATAGATAGTGGAATTTGTAGTATATGTAATAAAGATTTAATTCATTCTTTTAGAGCTGAAAAGCAAGGTTATGGATTAAATACTGCATTAATTTCACTTTTATAAGAATTGAGGTAGATATGGAAACAAAAGAAGAAAAACAAAAAATGCGAAAAAGAAATATGAAGCTTTTTCCAATATATAAAATGTTATCTTGGGATTTACTATTTTATTATACAATAAACTTTTTGTTTTTGACTCAAGTAAAAAATATTAGTGCATCAGAGGTGGTATTAACAGATAGCTTTTACGCATTATTTGTTATGATTTTACAAATACCAATAAATATAGTAATAGCATTTTTAGGAAAGAAAAAGAGTTTAGTATTAGGAAATTTTTCATTAGTAGTATATATTACTATAGTTATTTTTAGTAGAAACATATATGATTTAATTTTATCAAATTTTATATCAGCATTAGGATTTGGAATTAAAGAAACAGTACAAGTTGCATTATTAAAAGAGTCAATACCACCTTCAAGATATAAAAATCAAATATTTTCAAAGCTGAATTCAAAAGGGGCTACTGGTTATTATGTACTAAATATGATTTCACAAATTGTTGCAGGATATTTATTTACAATAAATGGATATGTTCCAATGATATGTGCATTATCAATATTAATAATATCAACTTTGATATCGACACAATTTATAGAACCAAATAAAAAAGCAAAAGTAAATCTAAAAGAAACAATAGATATGGAAGAAATCAAAGATATAAAATCCGGATTTAAATTCGTTTTAAAATCAGAAAGATTAAAGGCTTTAATATTATCTGCTGCATTTATAAGTACGCTTTTAACAATATTAGATAATTATGAGGTTAATCTTTTGGAAAATATAAAATTATCTTCTATAATTATTGGTTGTGCTGGAGCTATGAATAGTCTAATAAGTGCAATAGCATCAAAAAGAGAAAATAAATTTAATGATATCTTTAAAAATAAATCTCTTACTGTACTATCATTAGGATTGTCAATAAGTGCAATAATTGCAGGAATTTGTGGAGTATTAAAGCTAAAAGAAAATATAATTGGAATTTTGATAATATTAAGTTCATATATCGTGATATTAGGATTTGTTTATGGAATGTATTATACAATAATAGATAGATATTTAATGAATTTTGCAAATAAAGAAATTGATACTAAAATAATGGCTGTATATAATTTAATTAGAAATGCATTTAGAGTTGTATTTGGATTTTTAGCTTCATTTATATTAGGAATTGCATCATCGGCAAATGCTCTTATAATAGTAGGTACTATTTTTACAATAATATTTATTGGAATAAACAAATATATGAAAACAAGGTTGGGATTAAAACCAGAAGAATATTCAAAAGATGAAAGAAAATATGATGAGTTCAAAGATGTTGAAAAAGTATAATTAAAAATATATATTTCTAAGAAGGAGAGAAGATGAAATTTACAAAAATTTTACCATCAAAATTAAATATTGGAGATACAATAGGAGTTGTAGCACCTTCCAATCCAATAATTGGAGATAATATAGAAGAACTAAATAGAGCCAAAGAGATTGTAGAAAAAAGTGGTTTTAAAGTAAAATATTCAAAAAATTTATTTTCAAACACAAACGGTTATTGTAGTACAGCAAAAGAAAAAGCAGAAGATATAAATGAAATGTTTGCAGATAAAAATATAAAAATGATATGGTGTGCAAAAGGTGGAAACAATAGTAATTCTACATTTGAATATTTAGACTATGAATTAATAAGACAAAATCCCAAAATAATATGTGGTTATAGTGATATCACTTCTCTTACAAATATAATAACTGAAAATACAGGATTAGTAACTTTTAGTGGAACAAATTTTAAAACAATATCAACAGATAAAACAGATTTTAGTTACAAACAAGCCTTAAACAGATTTCTAAATGAAAGTCTAAAATTTGAACCAGAAAATGAGAATTATATAACAATACAAGAGGGAAAAGCTGAAGGAGAACTTATAGGTGGAAATCTTTCTTTAACAAAAGAATTAGTATGTGGAAAATATTCAATAGACTTTGCAGATAGAATTTTATTTTTAGAAGAATTAGGTTATGAATCAGACCCAGTAGTAGTAAGTAATTCATTATATTATATGAAACAAAATGGAGTGTTTGATAAAATAAAAGGATTATGGATTGGAAATTATGAACATCAAAGTGGTATAACATTAGAAAAAATAATATTAGATGTTTTAGAAAATAAATATAAATTTCCAATTATAAAATCTAATAATTTTGGACACATAGAAAATAAAACAGTAATTCCAATAGGAACAAATGCTGAAATAAATACAAATGAAAATATAAAAATCAAATTAATAGAAAAATGTATTAAAGATTAATATAATTGTTTTATAAGGGAGCAAAAAATGTTTGAAACATGGGAAGAATTAGAAAAATCAATAATAAATTGTAATAAATGCAAATTGTGTAAAACAAGACAAAACATAGTATTTGGAGTAGGTAATAAAAATGCTGATATAATGTTTATAGGTGAAGGTCCTGGAGCAGATGAAGATAGGTTGGGAGAACCTTTTGTTGGTAGAGCTGGAAAATTAATGAACATGGCATTTGGAATTGTAGGAATAAAAAGAGAAGAGGTATATATTGCAAATATTGTAAAATGTAGACCACCAGCAAATAGAAATCCAGAAGATGATGAAGCTACTGCTTGTTTAAATTATTTAAGAAATCAAGTTATTTTAGTAAAACCTAAAATTATTGTACTTTTAGGAAGTGTTGCTTTAAAAAATATTTTAGGAAAAGAGTATGGAATTACTGCTTCAAGAGGGAAATGGATTGAAAAAAAGGGAATAATGTATATGCCTACTTGGCATCCAGCTGCATTGCTTAGAGATGAGAGCAAAAAAGTTGATTTTATTCATGACTTAGAGATGGTAAACCAGTGGGGACGTTGTTAAAATTGGTTGAAAATGAACCAGTGGGGACGTTGTTGAAATTGGTTGAAAACGCAGAAAAATTATTAGAATTTTTT
>CAKOYL010000002.1 GCA_934130705.1 uncultured Clostridia bacterium | reverse complement strand
ACATTAGAGTGTTCAGGAAAAGGAAATAGAAACAATGTAGATAACTGTGGAATTATGATATATCAAAGTATGTCAGGTGATGCAGGAGAGGGAACAGGAATATTAAATGCAACAAATTCAACACTAAGCATTTCAAGTAATTCTGATTATTACGCAACAGCACCATTGTTCTTTATTACGAATACAAAAGCAATAATCAATTTAGAAAATAATACATTACAATATGGAAGTGGAATTTTACTAAAAGCTCAAGGAACAAGTGAATGGGGAACATCAGGAAATAATGGTGGTGAGGTTACTTTAAATGCAAATAATCAAAAACTATCAGGAAATATTGAGTCAGATAATATCAGTACAGTCGAAATAAATTTAAAAGAAAATAGCAATTTAAATGGTGCAATAAATACAGAAAATACAGCAAAAAAAATAAAATTAAATATTGATTCTAAATCAACACTAACATTAACAGGAGATACTTATGTGACGGAATTAAATGACGAAGATACAACATATAGCAATATTAATTTAAATGGTTATAAATTATATGTAAATGGCACAGCCATTCAAAAATAAAAAATAGGAGGAAAAGATTATGAAAAAACAAATTTTAACATTAATAATAGGAATTTTAATAGGAGCAATTATTACAACAGGAGTATTTTTAATAATAAAATCAAATAGCAATCAAAATGTAGGAAATATGGGTGGACAAATGGGAGAACCACCTTCAATGGACGGAAATTCAATGCCACAAGGTGGTCAAGGAGGACAACAAGGAGAGCCACCAGCAAAACCAGGTGAAAATACAACTAATAGCACAACAAATGCGACAGCAACAAACTCAAATACTTAAAAAATTGTTGCTAAATTATATACCAAACATTTAAACCAGGAGGAAATAATGAAAAAAACTAAAAAAATTATATTCTTGATTATTATAATAACATTAATATCTAGTGTAACATTTGTTATAGGAAAACAAATTGGACTAAATACAGACACCTCATCAACAAGCACAACAATAGAAGAAAAAACAGTAGGAACACAAACAATAAAAAAGACATTAACAAGTTCAGGTGAAATTCAAACAGCAAATACAGAAAAATTAACACCATCAACTACAAAATATTTTGAAACAATGTGCGTAGAAGATGATGACATAGTTAAAGAAGGAGAAAATATCTTGAAATATACTGATGGAACATATTTAACAGCACCATATGATTGTGTAATTTCAAGTTATTCAATGCCAGAAACAAAAAACAAGGCAACGTCAAGTAATTATATAGAGATTAAAGACCTAAAGAATTTAACAATAACATTAAGTGTAAACGAAACTGAAATTTCTAATATAACTGCAGATGAAGATGTAGAAATAATATTAACAGCTGACATAAGCAAAACATATACAGGAAAAATAACAAAAATTAGTCAAGTCGGAACATATCAATCAAGTGGAACAACATTTACAGTAGTAGTAAGCTTTGAGAATGACGGAAATGCAAAATTAGGAATGTCAGTATCTTGTACAATAAATATAAAAGAAGTAACAGATGTAATAGCAGTTCCAATAAATGCAGTTCAAACAAATGGAGATAAAAAATATGTAATAGTTGTAGAAAATAATGAAACAAAAGAAGTTGAAATTCAAACAGGAATTTCAGATGATGAATATGTTGAAGTTACATCTGGTTTAAATGGTGGAGAAACTATACAAGTAGTAACAACTACAAAGCAAAGTACAATAAGAAGTGGAAGTTCAAATAGTGAAAAAGAAAGCGTTGGAAAAGAAAATGGCGGAGGTCAAATGGGTGACTTTTCAAGAGAACAACAATCAGGAGGAATGCAAACACCACCAGACATGAGTAATGGAGGGAAACAAAAATGATTGAACTAAAAAATATAAACAAAAGCTTTTATCTAGGAGGTGAAACGATAAAAGCTTTAGATAATATAAACTTTAAGGTGAACAAAGGAGAATTTGTTTCTATCATAGGACCATCAGGTTCTGGAAAATCAACACTTATGAATATATTAGGACTTTTAGATATTCCAGATAGTGGAACATATATATTAGATGGAAAACAAATAGACAAAGCATCTGACAACGAATTAGCAAAAATCAGAAATACAAAAATAGGATTTATATTTCAAAATTTTAACTTATTAAGTAAAATGACAGCAATAGAAAACATACAGGTTCCAATGATATATCAAGGGAAAACTAACGAAAAATCAAAAGAAATAGCGTATAAACTTTTAGAGAAAGTAGGATTAAAAGGAAGAGAAAAACATCTTCCAGCACAACTTTCAGGAGGTCAGCAACAAAGAGTAGCAATAGCAAGAGCACTATCATGTGAACCTGAAATAATATTAGCAGATGAACCAACAGGAGCATTAGATTCTAAAACTAGTATAGATATTATGAACAAATTACAAGAATTAAATGAGAAGGGTCAAACCATAGTTTTAATAACACACGATATAAATGTGGCAAAAAAAGCCAAAAGAATAGTAAAAATATCAGATGGAAAACTATATGAGGAGGTAGAATAGTGACTAAATTTCTAAATATATTAAAATGTTCTTTGAAAAATATAAAAAACAATAAACTTAGATCAGCGCTAACAATGTTAGGATTAGTTATAGGAATTGCCTCTGTTATTATACTAGTGGGAATTGGAAATGGAACATCAAACCAAGTAACATCACAAGTCCAATCATTAGGAACAAATGTATTAACATTAAATATAAACTCAAGTGATACAAGTTTGGAATATTCACAATTAGACAATTTACTAAAAATAGATAATATAGAAAGTGTAGCTCCATACAAAAGTGTAAGTAGTACAGTAACACGAGGAGATACAACTTCTCAAAGAGCTAGTATTATAGCAACAACACAAGAATATATGAACACAACAAACTTAACAATTAGTAAAGGAAGAATACTATCTGTTATAGATTTAGAAAACAATAGCAAAGTATGTTTACTAGGAAATGATATAGCAAGTACATTATTTAGTTTAAGCAATCCAATAGGGCAGACAATAAAAATAAATGGAGACAATTATACTGTAATTGGAGTTATAACTGCTGTAGGAAACAGTATGGGAAGTAATATAGATGATATGATTATAATACCATTTACAACTGCTAAATACTTAGGGAGTGACACAAGCATAAATAGTTTATATATAAAAGTTCAAGATGAAAACAAAATAGAAAAAACAACAAGTTTAATAGAAAATTATATAACACAAACACTAGGAATTACAACTGATTATTTTAGTGTATCTTCACAAGACTCTATGTTAGACACAATGGAAAGTGTAAATGATACATTATCACTATTACTAGCTGGAATAGCAAGTATTTCTCTAATAGTTGGAGGGATAGGAGTAATGAATGTAATGTTAGTATCTGTTACAGAGAGAACTAAAGAGATTGGAATAAGGAAAGCATTAGGGGCAAAAAAAAGTGATATTTTAGTACAATTTTTAATAGAAGCACTAGTTTTGTGTATATGTGGCGGAATTATAGGAGTTATATCAGGTATTTTGATAGGAACAGTACTAGGAAAAATGGGTTACACATTTACACCAAATACTTCAATTATAATTTTATCATTTTCTTCTAGTGCATTAATTGGAATAATATTTGGAATTTTCCCAGCAAGAAAAGCTGCAAAACTAAATCCTATTGATGCATTACATACAGATTAGGAGGTATTATGAAAAAATATGCAAAATTAACACTAATAACTATTTTATTGATATTGATTATAGCACATTTGACTTATAGCTATGGAACAGATGAAAAGAAAAAACAAGAATTTTTTGAAGTAAAGTCAACAGAAGTTTCTATAACAGAAAATGTAGAAATGACAATTAATACAGAAAATATACAATATGACAATTTTACATTAAAAATATCATCAGATACAAATATAAAACAAATGGAATTAGAAGATGATGAGAAAATCGATGTAACTAAAGGAAATAATGAAATATCAATGCAATTCAATAAAAAAGAAAGTAATTTAAATAAAATAATTTTATACTTTACACTACCAGATACTATAAAGGTAGGAGAAAAAATAACATTAACAGCAAATGTACAAAACAATGAAAATGACGTAGAAAATCAGTCAATTACTAGAAAAATAATAGTCATAGAAGAAGAGAAAACAGAAAATACTGAAAATAATACAGATAATACACAACCATCAAAAAATGAAACAGAAAAAAATGATCAAAAAACAGATGGTGAAAATAGAAATGCAGATGAAACCAATAATCAACAACAAATAGAAAAACAAATGCAAAAAGACAAAGAAAATTCACAACAACAAAATAACAATCAACAAAGTGACAGCACAGGAAAATTGCAAAGTCAAACGACAGTTGTAAATCAAAACAACCAAAAGCAAACTACCAAAAATGCTAGTGTTGAAAGCACAAATACGGTAACTTATAATGGTTCAGATAACAACTATTTAAGTGAATTATCTGTAGATGGTTATACGTTAAATGCAGAATTTTCAAAGGAAAACCAAACATATTTTGTAACAATAGATAGTAACGTGGAAAATTTGGAAATAACAGCAAAGGTAGAAAATAGTAATTCTAAATTAACTATATATGGTAATGAAGACTTTCAAGAAGGAACAAACAAAATACTAATTACAGTAACAGCTGAAAATGGAGATGTAAGAAATTATAGGATTTATGTTACAAAAAATTAATAAAAAGGAGAGAATCGTGAAAAAGAAAATTGACTTTAGAATACCAATTATAATAATATTAATTTTTATTTTAATAGTAATGTGTATATTTTATTTTAAAAATGATAATTCCAATATTAGTTACTCCCAAAGAAAAGGCAAAACAGAAAAAAGTACGACGACTTCTTCTGATACAACTTCAGCAACTTCAACTAAAACAATAAATACTACAACGGAAGTAATATCAGCAGTTACAGACCAAATAGAATTACATGCTACATACTATTTGCAGGAGAACTATGTAGAAGAAGAACAGGAAGTTTCAAAAGGAGAAAATATTTTAAAATATACAAATGGAACATATCTAACAGCACCATATGATTGTGTTATAAAAACAATAAATATACCAGAAGCGGGAGGCAAATGTACTAATGAACATTATATCGAGGTTGAATCAACAGGCTTATTAGCAGTTCAATTCAAAGTTGATGAAACCAGCATAAGCAAAATTTCATTAGGGCAAGAAGCTGAAATAGAAATTTCAGCTTTTGATGATAAAGTATTATCTGGAACTGTTACTAATATTAGTAATACAGCTTCTAACGGAAAATTTACGGTTACTGTTCAATTTGAAAATGATGGAGAAGTAAAATTAGGAATGAGTGCAGAGGTTTCTATCTAAACTCAGAAAACAATGTAGTTAAACAAAAACTGCATTGTTTTCTTGTATCATTACTAGAAATATGATAAAATAAAAACATAAAAAAGGAGAAAAATATGAAAATTCTATTAGTTGAAGATGATGAAATTTTATCAGATACAATAAAACAATGTATATCTTTTCAATATGAAGTAGAGCAAGAATATTCGGGAGAAAATGCGTATCTATTAGCAAGAAGAAACATTTATGATTTGATAATTTTAGACTTGATGTTACCTGAGATGTCAGGGTATGATGTACTAAAAAAAATCAGGCAAGAGCAAATAGATACCCCTGTGTTGATACTAACGGCAAAAGATGGTTTAGATGATAAATTAAAAGGATTTGAATATGGAGCAGATGATTACCTAGTAAAACCATTCGAAAGCAAAGAGCTATTAGCCAGAATAGATGCAATAATCAGAAGAACCAAGAAAAGTTACACATCCCACATATTACAATTTAAGAATTTAAAAATGAACTTAGAAACTCGAACTGTAACTATTGAAAATCAAGAAATTTTAGTACAAGGAAAACAATTTGATATGTTAGAATATTTAATTGGATTCAAAGATACAATAATAACAAAAGAGCAAATATTTGACAAAATATGGGGATTTAATTCTGATACAACAACAAATGTTGTTGAAGTATATGCAAGTGGATTAAGGAAAATATTAAAAGAATATGGTTATGATAAATACTTAAAAACAGTAAGAGGTGTAGGCTATATATTAAGTGAAAAATAGGAGAAAAGTATGAACGAGAAAAAAGAGATAACAAAACAATTAATAAAGAATATATTTATAAATTTTATAATATTTACAACAATATTACTAGTATTTGACTTTATTATTTACAACCAAGTGATTAATTCACTATATAAAGATATCGATAAACAATTAGAAAATTCTTTACATATGTATAGAATTATAGATGAACCACCACAACGGAGAAATACCTGAAAAACAAGAAGAACTTCAAAGCCAGGAAAGTAAAAAGCCCCCAAAAAGAAACAACAAAAACGATGGAGAAAATAAGGATATTAGCCCAAGACTTATTATGATAGAAAGAAATCAAAATGGAGAAATTCAGAACGAGGAAGAATTGGGAAGCTTAAATAATTATAAAAATGAAATAAAATTTAATTCATCAAATTTAGAGAAAATATATAATTTACAAATAGATGGTCAATATAATTATAGAGTAATAAATTTTGAAACAACCAAAAATGATGAAACAATATACATACAAGTTTTGGCAAATGTAGATGGAGAAGCAGGAACATTGGAAAATATGCAAAATACACTAATGCTAGGAACAATTATACTAGTGTTAATATCAATGATAGCAAGTTATATATTATCAAAAAGAGCAATGAAACCAATGATAATAGCATATGAAAAACAAACAGAATTTGTACAAAATGCATCCCACGAACTAAGAACGCCACTTACAATAATACAAGCAAAGCAAGAACTGCTATTAACAGAACCAAATAAAAAAATAATAGAAAAATCTGAAGATATAAATTTAACATTAAAAGAAACAAGAAGGTTGAGCAAATTAATAAAAGAATTAATGGAAATAGCAAGAGCTGACAACAAAAAAATAAAAATAGAAAAACAATCAACAGACATAAACAAATTAATAAAAGAAATAGTAAAACCATATGTAGAACTTGCAACAATCCAAAACAAACAATTAAAACTAGAACTTGAATATAATAAAAAAATTCATATAAATCAAAATAAAATAAATGAATTATTTGTAATTTTATTAGACAATTCTTTAAAATACACAAACGAAGGAGATACAATAATAATTAAAACATATGCTAAAGATGGAAAATGTAATATTGAAGTACAAGATACTGGAATTGGAATAAGTAAAGAAGGAATTAAACACATATTTGAACGTTTTTATAGAGAAGATAAAGCTCGATCAAGACAAACAGGAGGAAATGGTTTAGGACTTTCTATAGCACAAAATATAGTAGCTCTTCATAAAGGAACAATAAAAGCAGAACACAATAATCCAAAAGGAACTATAATAAAAATAAAAATTTAAAAAGTATAAAGATGTGTGTCATTTTAAGAAATATATTAAAATGTTACACATCTTTTGTCATTTAAAATCAAAGCAAAAATCGACTAAATGTTGAAATTTTTTTCAATATCTGTTATCATATAAAAGAAAAAATAGTAGGGGAAGAAAATGATTAATATATTATTATGTGGAAACCAAAAAGTATTTGATGGAGCATTATCAGAACTAATATCAATTACAAATAAAACAAAAGAAGCAATTACATGTTATATATTTACAATGGATGTATCAAGAATAAAACCAGAATATACATGCATAGAAGATGAACAAGTAGAATTTTTAGACCAAGTGGTCAAAAATAAAAATCCTGAAAATAAAATAATAAAAATAGATGTAACAAATATATATGAAAGAGAATTTGCAAACTGTGCAAATGAAACAGCATATTGTACACCATATACATTGCTTAGATTGTTAGCAGATTTAGTCCCTGATATACCAGATAAATTATTATATTTAGACATAGATATGATGGCAAATGATGATATTTCTCCATTATATCATACAGATATTGAGGAATACGAATATGCAGCAGTAAAAGAAAAATATGGTAGCAAAATGATTAGGCCAGATTATATTAATGCTGGAATGTTGCTTTTAAACATGAAAAAAATAAAAGAAACAAAATTATTAGAAAAAGCAAGAGAATTAATAAAAAGAAAAAAATTATTATTTGCTGACCAAGATGCTATTTTTTGGAATACAACTAAGAAAAAATTATTACTAAGAAAATATAATGAACAAGCAAGTTTTAATAAAAAAGATACAGTAATTTGCCATTTCTGTAAAAGATTATTGTGGTTACCATACCCACATACAGAAAATTATAAACAATGGAATATCGAAGAAATACATAAATATTTAAAATGCTATACATTTGATAAAGATTTAGAAGAATACAAAAAATTAAAAGAACAATATATTGAACAAAAAAACAGAAGAAGTTGTGCAGTAATGAAAGGGGAAAAATAAAATGGAAAACAATTTAGAGGTAATACCAATATTTTTTGCAGCAGATGATGGTTATGTACCATTCTTAGCAGTAGCACTTCAATCATTAATAGAAAACTCATCAAAAAATTATTACTACTCAATAAAAATATTGTATACAAATATTAATGAGGAAAACAAGAAAAAAATAAATAAATATAAAAAGGAAAATGTAAATATAGAATTTGTCGATTTGAATTATTATATTGAAAAAGTAAAAGATAAATTATATACACGTGATTATTATACAAAAACAACATATTTTAGATTATTTATACCAGATTTATACCCACAATATGATAAAGTTTTATATCTTGATAGTGATATAGTTGTATTAGGAGATATAGCAGAATTATATAATACAAATATAAAAGGAAATCTAGTCGCTGCTGTTCCAGACGACAGTGTACAAACAATACCAGAATTTGCAGAATATGTAGAAAAAGTTGTAGGTGTTGCAAGTTATAAAAATTACTTTAATGCAGGAATTTTATTAATGAATTTAGACGAATTCAGAAAAATAGATTTCCAAGGTAAATTCTTATATCTATTAGAAACAGTAAAATTTAGTGTAGCACAAGACCAAGATTATTTAAATAGACTTTGTAAAGGAAGAACTGTATTAGTAGATAGAGTATGGGACAGAATGCCTATAAAAGTCGAAGGAGTAGAAGATAAAAAACTTAAATTGATTCACTATAATTTAGCATACAAGCCATGGCATTTTGATAACATTTTATATCAAGAGTATTTTTGGAAATATGCTGAAAAAACCGAATTTATAAAAGAAATAAAAGAAATAAAAAATTCTTACACAGAAGAAGAACGTTTTAGAGATATGGAACAATTCAAAAATTTAAAAGCTCTTTGCATGAAAGAAGCTGATTGTGTAGGGGATGACAGAATGTTCAGAAAATGTAATCAAGAAAAGAAACATAGAGAACATAGAAAATATAGTCTAGGAAATTTGAAAAAAAATAAAGTAATAGAATCTCAAAGTAGAGAAGAGACATATGAAAAAATTAGAGATTTAGAAAGAAACGGAATTTTTGATTTAGATGTAGAACAAGACCCACCAACAATCCCATTAACACCAGATAAAGTTGACTATTTAAGGGAAAAAGGATTAAGCAAAATAAAAAATATGTTAGCAAATCAAGTTGCCAGAACCCAAATAAAAGAATTAGTAAAAGAAAAGAAATTAATCATAAAAGACATAAAAGGCCTTGAAAATCTTGAAGAAATAAATACAGGAGCAATGTTAACATGTAACCATTTTAATCCAAATGATTCTTATGCAGTAGAATTAGCATTTAGAAGTAATAAAAAATTTAAAAATAAGAAATTATACAGAATAATAAGAGAAGGAAATTATACTAATTTTCCAGGTCTTCCAGGATTTTTCTTTAGAAATTGTGATACATTACCATTAAGTGCAAATACAAGTACAATGATAGAATTTATGAAAGCAGTAGATACTATTTTACAAAGAGGAGAATTCATATTAATATATCCAGAGCAAAGCATGTGGTGGAATTATAGAAAACCAAAGCCACTAAAAATAGGGGCATATAAATTGGCAGCCAAAAACAATGTACCAGTTATTCCAATATTTATAACAATGGAAGACAGTGAAATTATCGGAGATGATGGTGAACCAGTACAAGAATACACAGTTAATATTGCAAAACCAATTTATCCAAATGAGAATTTATCAATAAAAGAAAATACAGAAAAAATGAGAGAAGAAAATGCAAAAGTTTGGAAAGAAATATATGAAGACTTTTATAAAATACCACTTGAATATACAACAATTAAAGAAGACAAGGAAACAGTAAATGAATAAAATAATATATTATGAAGATGAATTAAATGATGAATTTTCAAAATCATCAATAGAACCTAGAATAATTGATGAAAATTACAAATATGTGCATAAAAATCCATTATGGAATTTATGCTCTTTTGTTTTACAAAACATTCTAAGTGTTCCAATAAAAATTTTGTATGCAAAAATAAAATTTAGAATAAAATATATAGGGAAAGAAAAAATAAAACCATATAGAAATGAAGGATACTTTATATACGGAAACCATACTCAACCATTTGCAGATACATTTATACCAAGTATACCAATGTACCCCAAAAGAAATTTTCTCATTGTAAATCCAGTAAATATATCTCTTAAAGGAACAGGTACACTAGTAGAAATGTTAGGAGCAATGCCAATTCCAAGCAATAAAAGTGCAATGAAAAATTTTCTTAATGCAATAAAGCAAAAAATAAATAAAGGTTATGCAATAACAATTTACCCAGAAGCACATATATGGCCATATTATACAAAAATTAGACCATTTAAAGATGTATCTTTTAAATATCCAATTCAACTAGAAAAGCCGACATTTTGTATTACAAATACATATCAAAGTTATGGAAAAAATAACAAAAAAATAAAAATTGTATCTTATATAGATGGACCATTCTTTCCAAACAAAGAACTAACACTAAAAGAGCAACAGAAAGAATTAAGAAATAAAATCTATAACTGTATGGAAGAAAGAAGCGAAAATAGTAATATAGAACATATAAAATATATAAAAAAAGTCATTTAAAAGTCACAAATATATGTTATCATACAAAAGTGGGAGAAAAGCAATGAGTAAAAATAAAAAAATGATAAGAAATTTTATACTGTTTATTTTATTAATTATATTGACATTTTATTTTGTTCTAAGAGACCAAAATATATATGAAATGTTTAATATATTAAAGAGTGTAAAAAAAGAATTTATATTAATTGGGTTATTGTGTATGCTTGGCTATTTAGTATTAGAAGCGATTAACTTAGGAAGAACTTTAAAAGCATTAAATGAAAAAAGTAATTTTTTGAGTAATTTTAAATATGCATTAATAGGATTTTTCTTTAGTTCAATAACACCTGCGGCAAGTGGGGGACAGCCAATGCAAATATATTATATGCATAAAGACAATATAAAAATCGCAAATTCAACCTTAGCATTATTAATGAATTTATTTAGTATGCAAGTAATTACAATTTCATTTGCATTTGTAAGTGTAATAATAAATCATCAATATTTAAGTTCTGGATTAGCGTGGTTCTTCGTAATTGGTGTAACTTTAAATTTAATGGCTTTAGCATTACTTTTAGTAGGAATATTTTCAGAAAAATTATCAAATGGATTAATAAAAATTGCAATAAAAATATTAAAATTTTTAAAATTCAAAAAGATAGATAAAGTACAAGAAAAATTAGAAAAAGAGTTAGAACAATATCATGGAAGTTCTAAATATATCAAAGGAAATCCAAGTGTAATAATAAAAACAATATTAACGACTGCAATACAATTTATAATTTATTACAGTATTCCATATTGGGTATATTGTGCGTTTAACTTAAAAGGATTTAATATATTCCAAATAATAACATTACAATCTGTACTATTTGCAACAGTATCAGGTATACCGTCACCTGGAGCAGTTGGGGTAAGTGAAGGCGGATTTATGTCAATATTTAAAACAGTATTTCCAGCTAGTGTAATTAGTAGTTCTATGATTTTAACTAGGGGTATAAATTTCTATTTTTATGTATTGCTTAGTGGTATAGTAGTTATTGTTAGCACTTTAAAATCCAAAAAAGAAGAAAAAAATATACAAATTGAAGAACAAAATAAAGAAAATGAGGAAGTGGAGTAGACTTTCTCATTTTCTTTTATTAATTACATTTTAAAAACAAAATCAACAATTTTTCGTATCATCATTAGAAGAATTCTCACAAATTGCTGGAGGTTCTTTGAAACTCAAATACCAATTAATTCCATTTTGATTTTCATTAATATAATTTTGTCTTTCCTGTAATTCTTTAAAAGTTTTAGGAGAAGGAACAATAACTGGTTGCCCAGGCATCCAATTTGCAGCAGTAGAACCACCACTACAATCAGCCATTTGCAAAGCTTGAACAGTTCTTAAAATTTCAGGAATAAATCTTCCAACATTTAAAGGGTAAATTAAAATAGTTCTAACAATTTGTTTGTCATCAATAATAAAAACAGTTCTAACAGTTTCAGTTGAACTTACATCATTTGAAATCATTCCATATTTTCTTGCAATTTGACCACTTCTGTCTGCTATTATAGGAAATGGTAATTCAATACCAGTTCTACAGTATATATCATAAATCCAAGCTAAGTGAGAAGGATTACTATCAATGCTTAGCCCTAAAAGTTCAGTATTCAATTTTTGAAAGTATGTATAAGCTCTAGCAAAAGCAATCATCTCTGTTGTGCATACTGGCGTAAAATCTCCAGGATGAGAAAACAAAACAAGCCACTTACCTTTATAATCATTTAAAGATTTTGGCCCAAAACTAGTAATAGCATCAAATTCTGGAGCTTTTTGACCGATTTTAACATTGCCGTTCATCATTAATTCATAATCCATAAAAAATCTCCTTTCGTTTTTTGATATAATATTAAGAAAATGATACAAATGTGAATGGTTATTAACAATTTTATAAAAACAATTTTATAAAGATAATTAAACATTTTGTAAAAGAAAAATGACGTTTAGTAAAAAATAATTATTCACAAAGAAAAAATAATATATAATAATTAACCATAAAAAAGGAGGATTGAAAGTGAAAGAAATAGAAACTGAAAGATATGAAATAAGAATTCCAAAAATAGAAGATGCAGAAGAAATATACGAAAAATGGGGAACAGACAAAGAAAAAATGGCTCAATACAAAGAACATACAACATATAGAAATATAATAGAAACAAAAAAACTGATTAATGCAGTAATAGAAGAAACTGAAGATGGAATAACTTTTTGGATTATAGAGGAAAAAGAAAAGCATGAAATAGTAGGCTATATAAAACTACAAGCGATGTCATTAAAAAATAAAAAATGTGAAGTTGCCTTTTATTTCTTAAAAAAATGGAGAAGAGATGGAACACCAGAAGAAGTACTTAGTAAAGTAATAGAATATATTTTTACAAAGACTGAGTATGAAACAGTTGTAATGAAGTATTATGCTACAATTCAAGAAGATATAGAAATATTGCATAGTATTTTAACTAAAATAGGAATGACAAGAGAAGGAATTTTGAGAAATAGACTTATCAATGACAAAGGAGAAAAAATAGATAGATATATATATTCAATATTAAAAGAAGAATGGCAAGAAAATAAAAATTAATAAACTAAATCTATTGACATATTAGTATTTTAGAAATAAAATAACATTGAAAATAATTGTTAATAAAAAAGAAAAAATTGTTAACAATAAAAATGTTAGGAGGAATTAATATGGCATTAGTAACAACAAAAGAAATGTTTGAAAAATCAATGAAAGAAGGATTTGCAATAGGTGCATTTAATATCAACAACATGGAAATAATACAAGGAATAGTGGATGCAGCAGCAGAAGCAAATTCACCAGTTATATTGCAAACATCAGCAAGTGCAATAAAATATGCTAGAATAAATTATTTAATGAAAATGGTTCAAGCAGCAGTTGAGGAACATCCAAATATACCAATAGTTATACACTTAGATCACGGACCAGATTTTGAAACAGCAAAAATGTGTATTGATAATGGATTTACATCTGTTATGATTGACGGTTCAAAATATGATTTTGAAGAAAATGTAGCTTTAACTAAAAAAGTAGTAGATTATGCTCATGCTCATGGAGTAGTAGTAGAAGCTGAACTTGGAAAATTGGCTGGAATAGAAGATGATGTGAATGTAGCTGCAAATGATGCAATGTATACAGACCCAGCACAAGCAGAGGAATTTGTAAGAAGAACAGGATGTGACTCTTTAGCAATAGCTATAGGAACAAGCCATGGTGCTTATAAATTTAAAGGTGAAGCAAAATTAAGATTTGACATATTAAAAGAAATAAAAGAAAGAATACCAAATACACCAATAGTATTACATGGAGCATCAACAGTAATACCAGAATTAGTAGAAATGTGTAATGAATTTGGAGGAAATATTCCTGGAGCAAAAGGTGTACCAGATGAAATATTACATGAAGCTAGTATATCAGGAGTTTCAAAAATAAATGTAGATACTGACTTAAGACTTGCAATGACAGCAGGAATTAGAAAAGAATTTGCTGAAAATCCAAATGTATTTGATCCAAGAAAATATTTAGGAGAAGCAAGAGAATTAATAAAAGAAACTGTAAAACATAAAATGATTGATGTTTTCGGTTCAGCAAACAAAGCATAGTCAACCAAAATGGGGACGTTGTTAAAAATGGTTGAAAGTTAAAAAACTTTCAACCATTTTTAACAACGTCCCCATTTTGGTTGAATTTGTTGTCTAATTCTTCTTTCGGCATCTTTTTTTGCAATATCTTCACGTTTATCATAAAGTTTTTTACCTTTTCCAATACCTAATTCAACTTTAACCAAATTACTTTTAAAGTACAAACTTATAGGAACTAAACTATAACCTTTTTGTTTGGTAAGTCCAATTAATTTGTTTATTTCACGTCTATTTAACAAAAGTTTTCTATCACGTAAAGGATTTTTATTAAAAATATTTCCATGTTCATATGGACTTATATGCATTCCAACTATGTAAACTTCACCATTTCTAATTATGGCATAACTATCTTTTAAATTAGCTTTACCGCTTCTAATAGATTTTATTTCTGTACCACTTAAAACAATACCAGTTTCCAATTTATCAGTAATATCGTAATTATGATAAGCAGTAGGATTTTTCGCAATTAAATTATCATTCTTCATAAAAAACCTCGATTCAAATAAAATAAACAAATATAGTATAACACGAAAAATCCAAAACTGCAATAATATCAATAAAAACTAATCTTCATCATTATGATTATGATTTGAATTAGTAAACTGCATAGAATAATACCAAACAACGGCAATTATAGCAATAGCAGCTATACCAAGAATTAACCATGTCAAAGTATTTGAAGACATACCCATTATTCCGGCATCACCAGTAGAAACTCTTGAAGTAGAGTAATTACCACTTGTTCCAGTTCTTGTAGTTCCTGAAGTCATACCATTTTCCATTGAGCTAGTAACATTTTTAGAAACATTAGAAACATCCATAGCAGCATTTTTAACAGTATTTTCTACACCACCAACAACATTTCTTACATCATCTGCAGCTTTTTCTAAACCATCAGCAGCAAAGCAAAATGAAAAAGAAAAAATAAAAGAGATTATAAGTGCAATAGATATTAAAATTTTTTTCTTCATAATTTATCCTCCTTTAAAAATAAGCAAAACGATTTAATTTTTTTAAATCTAATAATATTATTAAAAAAATAGGACAAAATATACATACAAAAAAAGAAAAAAGCAGAATAAAGTAAAAATCTGCTTTTAAAATTATTTTAATTTTATTAATATAGCAACTGCTAATAGTATTAAAAGAATTCCGATTACAATTAATAATATACTTAAAATATTAGATAATCCTAATCCTGATTCTGTTGTAACAGTACTTACTTTAGCAGAACTTGAAGATGTAGTATTTGTACTTGTTGATGATGTATTAGAAGCATTAGTTGTAGCATTAGAACTATTTTCTGATGTGTTATTTTCATTAGTTGAATTATTTATTGTATTAGAAGTGTTTGTTTCATTATCTGCCAAATTTAAATCTACGGCATTTACTGGAAAAACTAATGAAATCAACAAGATAGTAAGCACTATTATAAAAATATTTTTTACTAATTTTGACATTTTTTACCTCCTGATTTTTCATTTGATTATGTTATAATAATAACACAATGTTAATGATATGTCTATAGAAAAGTCAAAGAAAAAAGGATAGCTAATTAAATGCTAATCCTTTTAATGAAACTATTTACAATTATTATTTTGTCTTTCATTATTTTGATTATTATTGTTGTTATTGTTTTTATTTTCTTTATTATTTTTTTTAGACATCAAAATGCACCTCCAATCAAATCTAAAAATATTTTTACCTAAAAAAGCAAAAAATATTCTAGCAAAAATTGTTTTTTTTATAAAAAAGATATATAATATAAAACGAATTAAAAAAATAAGCATAAAATATATAAAAATATAAAGGAGCATAAAGAAATGGCATATGAAAATAAAAAATTAGAAGAATTTAATGAATACATAAGATTTAGAAAAGTAGCTGTAATTGGACTTGGAGTAAGCAATATACCTTTATTAGATTATTTACATGAAAAAAAGGCAAAAGTAACAGTTTTTGATAACAAAAAAATAGATGATATTCCAAAGGAAATATTAGATAAAATAACAACATATGGATTTGAATTTTCTTTTGGTTCAAACTCACTAGAAAATTTAAAAGGATTTAATGTTATATTTAGATCACCAAGTTGTTTACCAACAAAACCAGAACTAAAAGCAGAAGCCGAAAGAGGAGCTATTGTTACAACAGAGATAGAAATGCTTATGGAAATGTGCCCATGTAAAATGATAGGC
The DNA here is from genome assembly GCA_934130705.1 of uncultured Clostridia bacterium. The sequence goes on along the minus strand of CAKOYL010000002.1, from coordinate 31,729 downwards.
GTAACAGGAAGCGATGGAAAAACAACAACGACAAGCCTGATAAATCATATTTTAGAAAAAGCAGGATATAAGACATTTTTAGGAGGAAACATAGGAACACCTCTATTTACAAAACTACCTAAAATGACACCGGAAGATATAGTGGTATTAGAATTAAGTAGTTTTCAATTAATGAATATGCAAGTAAGCCCACAAATTGCAGTTATGACAAATGTAACACCAAATCATCTAAATATACACAAAGATTATGAGGAATATATAGAAGCAAAAAAATGTATATTTAAAAATCAAAATGAAAATGACATTTTAATTTTAAATTACGATAATGAAATAACAAGAAATTGTGCAAAAGAAGCAAAAGGAAAAGTAATATTCTTTAGTAGTAAAGAAAAATTAGATAATGGATTTATAGTAGATGATGGAGTTATAAAAGAGTGTGAGGACAAAGTTAGAAAACACATTTTAAATACAGATGAAGTAATACTTAGAGGTGCACACAATTTTTCCAATATTGCAACAGCCTTAGCGGCAACAAAAACATTAGTTGATACAGATATAGCAGTAAAAGCGATAAAAGAATTCAAACCAGTCGAGCATAGAATTGAATTTGTAAGAGAAATAGGCGGTGTAAAATGGTATAATGACTCAGCAAGTTCATCTCCTACAAGAACATTATCAGGATTAAATGCCTTTAAAGAAGATATAGTTTTAATTGCTGGAGGATATGACAAGAATTTGGACTATACACCACTTGCAAAAACAGTCGTTAACAAAGTAAAAACTTTAATATTAATTGGTCAAACAGCAGAGAAAATATTTGATGCAGTAAAAGAAGAACTAGACAAAGAAAATAAAAAAATGGATATATATATGTGTGATTCATTGGAAGAAACAATAAAAATAGCAAAAAAATCAGCACAAAAAGGGGAGGTAGTACTATTCTCACCAGCAAGTGCTAGTTTCGATATGTTTAAAAATTTTGCTGATAGGGGAAATAAATTTAAAAAATTAGTAAATGAAATATAACCAAAACAAAAGCTTTCTCATATTATATAAAAAATATGAGGAGGTTTTTTTATGTACGATGGAACTTATGATGAATACATAAGAAGTATTTTAGGATATAATCAGAATGAAATGTATGATTATAATAATAATAATTATAGTTATCGAACTCAAGATAATATGACAGTTGCTCAAAATTCGCAGCTAGAACAAAACTATCCAGAAATATATAAAGTTGTATATCCTATGGTATCAAAAAGATGTGAAAATGTAAGAGCAGATTTATCAAATGAAGAATTAGAAAAAATGACAGATGAAATATATTTTGCACTAGAAAGCAAAAAAGAAACACAATTAAATATAAATTTAAAAAATGATGTTAGAACAAGTAGTAGTGTAAATGCAAGAAAAGCAGATGTTAGTGCTACAGAGAGTCCAAAAAGAGAAACTAGACAATTTAACAGTGGATTAAGGGATTTGGTAAAAATATTATTAATAAGAGAACTGTTAAACAGACCAAGACCATTTCCACCACGTCCGCCAGTTAGACCACCAATGCCTCAAGGACCAGGAGCACGTCCACCAAGACCACCAATGAGGCCGCCATTTGGACCAGGAGGAAGACCACCATTTCCAAGAGATTTTGAAGTAGATAATTATGATTTATATGAAATGTAATTGACATAATTCCTAAAATATGGTAAAATATTAAAGTAATATTTATATCATATATATAAGGAGATAAAGCATATGAATGAAAAAAAAGTAAAAAATAAAATAATAGCAATTTCAGGCGAACCCGTAAGTGGAAAAGGTACAACAGTAAAAAAGATAATAGAAAAACTAAAAGAGCAAGGCTATACTGAGGAGCATATACATCTTGAAACAACAGGTAATGACTTTAGAAGATATTTTAATTCATTAATTGATTTAATTGTTAATTTTAATAATAAAGAAGAATTAGAAAAAATTTATAAAAGAGAAGAATTAAGGAAATTTTTTAATAATGAAGTTTATAGAAAAACATTATCAAGAACAATAGCTCAATTAAAACAAAAAAATATTAATCTATCTAAATTTACAATAAACGAAGCTAATAATGGAGAAGAATTTAAAGACATAAGAAAAATCGTCGATACATTAATAGATGAGAGAATGGCAAATAAAGGAAAAGAAATTAATAAAGAAGTACACCCAAATGATATTTGGATAATAGATTCAAGACTTGCCTTTCACAATATCCCTGAAGCCTTTTCGGTAAGACTAACAACAAATGCCAATGTGGCAGCTAAACGTTTATTTAACGATAATTCAAGAGGAAAAGAAGATAAATATTCAAATGTTGAAGATGCAAAAAAAGAACGTGAAATGAGAAGGATAGGCGAAAATACTAGATATATGAATAGATATGGAGTTGACTTAACTGATGAAAACAATTATGATTTAATAATAGATACTTCATATTCAACAGTTGATGATATAGCAGATGTAATATTACAAGGCGAAAAATATTATGAAAATGATAAGAAGTTTGCAAAAAAATGGGCGAGTCCTAAGATTTTTTTACCACTACAAACAGAAAGAGAAACTTTAGCAAAATCAACATTATCAAATTTAAATATTGAAGATTTAATTAAAGCCATAAAGAAAAATGGATACTTTCCAAATTCAATTATAGAAGTAATTACAGTAGATGGCATTAATTATATAATTGAAGGACACCATAGAAATTTTGCCACAGCATATTGTGGAAAAACATTGATACCTTATGAAGTATTAGCTAAAGATGATGAAATAGTTGGAAAATTTAGTAAAGAATCTGCTAGAAAAAGAATAGAAGCATTAACTAAAGGTATACTAAGAGGGCACGAATGGCTGATAAAACAACAAGATCCAGATTTCGATTATGAAGAAATATATCCTGATATTTGGAAAAAATTAGAAGAAAAGGAAAAAGAATCTAGATAGATAAAAAAAGATTATTCAAAAAAACGAATAATCTTTTTTAATTTGTAAAAAATAAAAACGAGAAATTTTGAAAGGTGGTTAAATAAATGAAAGTAAAAGATTGTATGTGTAATGATGTTTGTTGTGTAAATCCAGAAACAAAGATAAATGAGGTGGCAAAACTAATGGGCCAAAAACATATAGGATGTGTTCCGGTATGTGACCAAAATAATTGTATATGTGGAATTATAACAGACAGAGATATATTATTAAGAAGTGTTGCATGTGACAAAGATACTTGTCAAACAACAGCAAGTGAAATAATGTCAAAAGATGTATGTACTTGTAATGAAAGTGATGATATGACAAATGCAGAAAGTAAAATGGCAAATTATCAAGTAAGAAGACTTCCGGTATGTGATCAGAATAATCATGTAATAGGAATTTTGACATTAGGAGATTTAGCACAAAATGATGAACAATTAGGAAAACAACAAGTTTGTACAACAATAGATGAAATATGTAACTGCCATAGCAATAAAAATGCTGAATAATTTTTCAAAAGAAGCCAAAGAGCTTCTTTTTATTATGCAAAATGTATGATTGAACCAATAATTACATATACTAAAAATAGGAGAAAAATTATGATTATTGATATGTCTTATTGGACAAGAGTAGGGAGAAGACTATTATACGTAATATTGATTTTAATAGGATTAATTATTGCATTAAAATTATCAGTATTTTATATGCCATTTTTAATTGCGTTTATAATATCGCTTATAATAGAACCAGCTATTAGATTTATTATGAAAAAGCTAAAACTAACTCGAAAAACAAGTTCTATTATAATATTTATACTTGTAGCAACTGTTATTTTAGGGGGATTAGCATGGGGGATAGTAGCACTATTTTCAGAAGCTTCAAATCTGTTGCAAAGTTTAAATTTTTATGTTGATAAAATGTATAATTTATTTCAAAGTTTTACAAATAGATTTGACTTTAATAAAATTCACTTTCCAAATGAAATAAATCAAGTATTACAAAATTCAACAGGAGGAGTAATAAATACCGCTTCTAATTGGCTAAGAAATTCATTGACAGGATTGTTGAATATAATAACTTCAATACCAACCATAGCGATATACTTTGTGGTGACAATAATGGCGTTATATTTAATATGTGTAGATAAAGTATATATATTAGATCAAATAGAGCATCACATTCCAAAAAAATGGGTATTTAAATTGGGAACACATATCAAAGAATTAACAAAAACACTTGGAGGATATTTAAAAGCAGAAGTAACACTAATATTAATATCATTTATAATTTCCTTAATAGGATTATATATATTGAAAATTGCAAAATTTAATATAGAATACCCATTACTAATGGCACTATTTATAGGATTTGTTGATGCACTTCCTATATTAGGTTCAGGAACAGTAATGGTTCCATGGGCAATAATATCTGGATTAAATGGAGATTTAAAACTAGGAATTGCAATTATTATATTATTTGCAATAATGTCAACAATAAGACAATTTTTAGAACCTAAATTAGTCAGCAAACATATTGGAACACATCCAATTTTTACATTGATTGCTATGTATACTGGATTTAAATTCTTAGGAGTAATAGGGCTATTAGTAGGACCAATTATTTTGATTATTATAAAAAATGTTTTTGCAACCTTTATTGATGAGGGAGTGGTGAAGACTATATTTGATAAAAAATAAAAGTACAGAGCAAGATCTGTACTTTTTCATTTTATTCCCATTCTATTGTTGCTGGTGGTTTAGAAGTTATATCATAAACAACACGATTAACATGATTTACTTCGTTAACAATTCTTGATGAAACTTTCTCTAAAACTTCATAAGGAATTTTACTCCAAACACCTGTCATAAAATCTGTTGTTTCAACAGCTCTTAATGCAACTGTATAATCATAAGTTCTTTCATCTCCCATAACACCAACAGATTTTAAGTTTGTTAATACTGCAAAGTATTGATTTATATTTTTATGTAGTCCAGCATTTGCAATTTCTTCTCTAAAAATACTATCAGCATCTTGTAGTATATTCAATTTTTCTTCTGTTATATCGCCAATTATTCTTATAGCAAGACCTGGACCAGGGAATGGTTGTCTAAATACTAAATTTTCTGGCATTCTAAGTTCTAATCCTGTTTTTCTAACTTCATCTTTAAATAAATCTCTTAAAGGTTCTATTATTTCTTTAAAATCAACATAGTCTGGTAAACCACCAACATTATGATGACTTTTTATAACAGAACTTTTTCCAAGACCACTTTCAATAACATCAGGGTAAATAGTTCCTTGAACTAAGAAATCAACAGTACCAATTTTTTTAGCTTCTTCTTCAAATACTCTTATAAATTCTTCACCAATAATTTTTCTTTTTCTTTCTGGATCATTAACACCTGAAAGTTTTGCAAGAAATCTATCTTTAGCATTTACTCTTATAAAATTAATATCTTGATTTTTGAAAACTTCTTCAACTTCATCTCCTTCATTTTTACGAAGTAAACCGTGGTCAACAAAAATACAAGTTAAATTTTTTCCAATTGCTCTTGATAATAAAACAGCTGCTACAGAAGAATCAACTCCACCAGATAGAGCACATAATGCTTTTTTATCACCAATTTTTTCTTTTAATTTTTTAATACTTTCATCAACAAAAGAAGAAATAATCCAATCTCCAGAACATTTACAAATATTAAATAAGAAATTTTTAATTACTTGTGTTCCATTTATAGAACTATTAACTTCAGGATGGAATTGAATTCCATATAAATTTTTTTCTTTATTTTCCATTGCAGCATTTGGACAAGAAGATGTATGGCCAATATTTTTAAAACCTTCTGGAACTTTTTCAACAAAATCTGTATGACTCATTAAGAAACCATTTGTATTTTCGAATCCTTCAAAAAGTAGGGAAGAGTTATCAATAGATACATCTGTTGTACCATATTCTCTTTTATCAGCTCTAGCAACATTACCACCTAATGTATATGTCATAAGTTGCATTCCATAACAAATTCCAAGAACAGGAATTCCAAGTTCAAAAATACCTTCAGCACATCTGGGTGCATTTTCTCCATAAACACTTGCAGGACCACCTGTAAAGATTATTCCTTTTGGATTTTTTTCTTTAATTTTTTCAATAGAAATATCAAAAGGAACAACTTCTGAATAAACATTACATTCTCTTACACGTCTTGCAATTAGTTGATTGTATTGTCCTCCAAAGTCCAAAATTAAAATTAATTCGTTATTTTTCACAACATACCTCCTATAAATTATTTGTTATATTATATCATATTATAAAAAAAAATCAAAAAAATATTGGAATGTTTTAAAACATATGATATACTTAATTTATATATATAAATAAGGAGGAAAACAAATGGCAAAAATATTAGAAGACATATCAAGAACATTTAATGAATTTTTATTATTACCAAATTTAACAACAGAAGAATGTATACCAAACAAAGTATCATTAAAAACACCACTTGTTAAATTCAAAAAGGGGGAAGAACCAAAATACTCAGCAAATGTACCAATGGTTTCTGCAATTATGCAATCAGTTTCAGGAGAAGAAATGGGAATTGCTTTAGCAAGAGAAGGAGGAGTAGCATTTATATATGGCGCTCAATCAATAGAAGCACAAGCAAAAATGGTATATCATGTAAAAAAACATAAAGCAGGTTTCGTAGTAAGTGATTCAAATGTAAAAAGTGGAACAACATTAAGAGAAGTAATCGAATTAGTAAAAGAAACAGGACATTCAACAGTAATGATAACAGAAGATGGAACTGAAAAAGGAAAATTCTTAGGATTAGTAACAGATAAGGATTATAGAATATCAAGAGATGACTTAGATGCTCCAATAGATGAATATATGACACCTAAAGAAAAAGTTATTTGGGCTGAAGAAGGAATTACATTAGGAGAAGCAAATGATATTATATGGCAAAACAAAAAAGAATGTTTACCAATATTAACAAAAGAGGGAAATCTAAAATATCTAGTATTTAGAAGAGATTATGAAGAAAGAAAAAATAATCCAAACTCATTATTAGACGAAAATAAAAGATATATCGTAGGAGCAGGTATAAATACAAGAGATTATGAAGAGAGAATACCAGCATTAGTAGAAGCTGGAGTTGATATAGTATGTATGGATTCTTCAGATGGATATTCTGTATGGCAAAAGAAAACAATAGATTTTGTTAGAGAAAAATACGGAGATACATTAAAAATTGGTGCAGGAAATGTAGTTGACAAAGAAGGATTTAGATATTTAGCTGAAGCTGGAGCTGACTTTATAAAAGTTGGAGTTGGTGGAGGTTCAATCTGCATAACTCGTGAAACAAAAGGAATAGGACGTGGACAAGCTAGTGCTTTAATAGATGTAGTAGAAGCACGTGATGAATATTATAAAGAAACAGGAATTTACATTCCAATATGTTCAGATGGTGGTATCGTTCATGACCATCATATAACAATAGCACTTGCATTAGGAGCTGACTTTGTTATGATGGGTAGATATTTTGCTAGATTTGATGAAAGTCCTACAAGAGTATTAAAAATAGGTAATAACTATGTTAAAGAATATTGGGGAGAAGGTTCAAACCGTGCAAGAAACTGGCAAAGATATGACATGGGAGGAGAAAAGAATAAACTATCTTTCGAAGAAGGTGTTGATTCATATATTCCTTATGCAGGGTCATTAAAAGATAATTTAGCTGTAACAGTAACAAAAATAAAATCAACAATGTGTAATTGTGGTGCAACTTCAATAGAAGAATTACATAAAAAAGCAAGATTAACATTAGTATCAAATGTAAGTATTGCAGAAGGAAGTGCACATGATGTTATGCTAAAAGAAATTGATAAAAATTATAATTAATACAAATAATTAATAAAGAGTGTATTTAAATACGCTCTTTTATAATACTCCACTAGTAGGAATATAACTATCATCAGGCGGATAAACATACTCCTCTTTAGGAGTATTGACAGCCTTTATATCAATAATTCTAACAATAGGCATATCACCGTGATATGACCCTTTAACAATCTCACCAGTAATCTCAACCCAAGTATCATTAGCAAAATCCTTCGCACTATCACATTCACACAAAAAACCAACAACAACAGATTGAGAATTAGAATTAATAATCATATTTCTAGCCAAAACAAATTGATTATCTTGTAAATCAGAAACCCTATAAACATAACCAGTAAAATTAATTTTCTTTCCAACATAACTATCAATATTTTCATGAACCGTTTTTAAAACATTAGTATAATTTTTAGTAGAAATCTTACAAATGCCTGAACCATCTAAACTATCAGAAACAGAAAAACTTTTATTAGAACCAGAAATAACCTTATAAAAAACAGTACACAAAATAATTATCATTAGAATTATAACAAAAGTAAAAAAAACTTTGAAAAGCTTACTACCATTGACTTTGACATTAAAAATAAACATAGCAAATCCTCTTTCTAATTTGATTATTACAATCTATTCCAGAAAAGCAAAAATATTACAAAAAATACTTGATAAAAAAGAATATTAGTGATATAGTTACAAAGTAAAATAAACTTAGGAGGAGTATACCAATTATGAAATTATTCAAAAGTTACAGTGAAAAAGAAGTAAAAAGAGTTATGCCAATTGTAAATAAAATCAACAGTTTAGAACCAGAAATGGAAAAATTGACAGACCATGAATTAAAAGAGAAAACAAATTATTTCAAAAAACAATTATCAGAAGGAAAAACATTAGATGATATATTACCAGAAGCTTTTGCAGTTGTAAGAGAAGCTTCTAAAAGAGCCTTAGGAATGAGACATTTCGATGTTCAATTAATAGGTGGAATTATTCTACATCAAGGAAGAATTGCAGAAATGAAAACTGGTGAAGGAAAAACATTAGTTGCAACATTACCAGTATACCTAAATGCACTTGAAGGAAAAGGTGTACATGTAATAACAGTAAATGACTATCTAGCAAAAAGAGATAGTGAATGGATGGGAAAATTATATAAATTCTTAGGATTATCAGTAGGATTAGTAATTGCAGGAATGGATCCAAATGCAAAACAAAAAGCATATGCAGCAGATATAACATATGGTACAAACAATGAGTTTGGATTTGATTACTTAAGAGATAACATGGTAATCTACCAAAATCAATTAGTTCAAAGAGGATTACATTATGCAATAGTCGATGAAATTGATAGTATTTTAATAGATGAAGCAAGAACACCACTTATAATTTCAGGTAGAGCAAATGAATCATCAGATTTATACAAAAAAGCAAATGATTTTGTAAGAAAGTTAGAAGCAAAAGTAATTGTTGAAGAAGATGTAAAAGATTTTGAACAAGCGGAAGATAATGAAAAATATGATTACATAGTTGACTTAAAAGCAAAATCAGCTTCATTAACACAAAAAGGTATTAAAAAAGCAGAAGAATTCTTTGGACTAGAAAATTTCAATGACTTAGAAAACTCAACAATAGTACACCATGTAAACCAAGCATTACGTGCACATGGAGTAATGAAAAAAGATATAGACTATATCGTAAAAGATGGAGAAGTTTTAATAGTAGACGAATTTACAGGACGTATAATGTATGGAAGAAGATATAACAATGGATTACATCAAGCAATAGAAGCAAAAGAAAGAGTTAAAATAGCAGATGAATCAAAAACACTTGCTACAATAACATTCCAAAACTTCTTTAGAATGTATGACAAATTATCAGGTATGACAGGTACAGCTATGACAGAAGAATCAGAATTTGAAGAGATATATAATTTAGATGTTGTAGAAATACCAACAAATAAACCAATGATAAGAAAAGACGAAAATGATGTTATATATAAAAACGAAAATGCTAAATTCAGAGCAGTAGTAGAAAGCGTAAAAGAAAGCCATGCAAAAGGACAACCAGTTTTAATTGGTACTGTATCTATTGAAAAATCAGAAAAACTAAGTAAATTACTAACAAAAGAACGTATTTCACACGAAGTATTAAATGCAAAATCACACGAAAAAGAAGCTATGATAGTTGCACAAGCTGGTAAGTATGGAGCAGTTACAATAGCAACAAATATGGCAGGACGTGGTACTGATATCATGTTAGGTGGAAATAGTGAATATCTAGCAAAAGAAGAAATGAGAAAAAATAGAGTACCAGAATATTTAATAGAAGAAGCAAACACATATTATGAAACAGATGACCAAGACATATTAAGAGCAAGAGAACAATTCAATAAACTAGTAGAAAAATATGAAGAACAAATTAAAGAAGAAAAACAAAAAGTAATAGCTGCTGGTGGATTAAAGATAATTGGTACAGAAAGACATGAATCAAGAAGAATTGATAACCAATTAAGAGGACGTTCTGGACGTCAAGGAGATGTCGGAGAATCTAAATTCTATATTGGATTAGATGATGATTTAATGAAAATCTTTGGTGGAGATGCAATAACACGAGTATATAATACTTTAGGAGCAGACGAAAACATGCCAATACAATCTAGAATGATTTCAAAAGCAGTAGAAAATGCTCAAAAGAAAGTAGAAGGTAGAAACTTTAGTATACGTAAAAATGTATTAAAATATGATGATGTTATGAATGCTCAAAGAGAAATTATTTATAAACAAAGAAGAGAAGTTTTAGATGGTGAAGACATACACAATAACATATTAAATATGATTAATACAGTAGCAGAAGAAACAGTTGCTATGTTTACAGAAGGTGAAGATGGAAAATCAGTAAATGTAGAATCTTTAGATGCAGAAATAACAAATGAATTTGGTTTAGACATGAAAGAATTCATCAAAACAAATGAAAATGATTCAAATGCAATTATTGAAGAATTAGAAAAACAAGCAACAAAAAAATATCAAGCTAAAGAAGCAGAAATAACTTCTGATAAAATGAGAGAAGTTGAAAGAGTTGTAATGCTTAAAGTAGTAGACGAAAAATGGATGAATCATATTGATAATATGGATGAATTAAAAAATGGTATTGGTTTAAGAGCTTATGGACAACAAGATCCTGTTGTAAAATACAGAATGGAAGGCATGGATATGTTTGATGAAATGATAGCAAACATAAAAGTAGATGTTGTTAAAATTCTTATGAATATCAGAAAACAAAATGGTGATGTAAAAAGACAAGAAGCCGCTAAAATTACTGGTGCAGCATTAGAAGCTATAAACAGTGTTGACGGTGGAAAGAAAATAAATACACCTGAATATAGTCAAACAGTTGTAAATGAAGGACCAAAGATTGGTAGAAATGATCCTTGCCCTTGTGGAAGTGGTAAAAAATATAAAAACTGTTGTGGTAGAAATCAATAATATCAATGATTACGGTCAAAATGAAAATTAAAAACAAATGTCTTAAAGAAGAGTTAGCAAAAAAATGTTAACTCTTTTCATTAGGAATACAGAAAAAATAATTAGAAAAATATTATAAATTGAAATTTGGGGAGAAAAAGATGAAACACAAAAACAAAAAAATAGTCGTTTTGTTATTGATAGCTGTAATTGGATTTTGTACAATTTTAGTTAAAAATTTTAATAAAAAGAGCATAGAAACTAAGGAGGCTAAAAAACAAGAGTATTATACATCTACAAACGAAAGTAAAGAGGATGTTATTTATATGTCTGACTTAGATTATATTACTGACAACAATTGGTCATATAACGGATGGAGTGGACACAACATACAAAAAGATAAGAATCCGGAAGGCGGAACTATAAGTCTGCTTGTAAATGGAAACAAAAAAATATTTATTAAAGGTATGGGAGTCCATGCCGATGGGCAAATAACTTATGAAATCGGTGATATTTCTTCAACTTATACAAGATTTATTGCAAAAGTTGGAGTAGATTCATCAAGAGATACTAATGGTAGCGTTAAATTCAAATTTTTAGTATCAAATGATGGAAATACATGGAATGAACTTTTAACTACAGATATCCTAAGAGGAAATACTGAATCAGTAGACGTGGACTTAAATGTTGCAAATTATAAGTATTTTAGGATATTTGTAGATAAATCAGTAAATGGTAATGCAGCAGATCATGGAGTTATTGCTATTGCAAAATTTACTAAAACTGATTATTCAAATCCCGGAGTAGTAGAATATGACAAACTAAAAAATATAGAATATTATGATAATATTTTAAATAAAAGTAATGTTGATTATAATTTGGCAAACAACTATGAGCTAATTTTAAAAAGAGAGATAGTTAGGAAAATTGGTTATAATGAGATTCAAGCATTAACAGATTATTCATCAGTTTATAAAGATCTATTCAATTGGATATTAAGTGACAAAGAAAGAATGGAACAAATCATTGAAGTTGGAGAAGTTAATGGATTACCATTTATTAAAACATTAGCAGATTTGTATGAAAATAACAAAGACACTTTAGCCGAAGCAGACGGGAATATTTATCAAAAAATGATGATAGGTCTTGCAGCAGCATATTCAACTGACCAAGTATCATCTGCATTACAATTTAGCCATAAGAACGCAGATTATGATTATTTAGAAAGATTTAAAATTTATAAGGAACTATATGATGATGGTAGCATGACCATTTATAAAAAATATTTTAAAAATTATCATGTAGAATTGATGCGTTTAGTAATGAGTGATGGAGCTAGAAACGATGAAATAAAATGGTTAAATTATTATACAAGAAGTAAAAATAACAATCAAAGTGTATACGCTTATGTTAATCATACAGGAACAGGAGTAGGATATACAGATGAAGAGTTTCATAATTTAGCATATAAAGATGCCGCCGAGGAAAAATATCATTTATCAGCATATGGAGTTCCTTTTGGTGATAACATTCAAAGGTATTGGATGGTTATAAAAAAAGGTGGTATATGCTGGAATCAATCAAGAGTATTCCAATCACTTTTTGACAGTATAGGTAGTCCTACAATCGGAGCTTATCAACCATCTCATGAGGCATCATTCTACTATATAGCAAATGAAGATGGTACAGGTAAATGGAATATTGCTAATAATATATTTGGATGGGGAAAAACAGGAACAACTTGGTATGGAGGCAACAGATTTAGAACTATTTTTGACTGGGCCAATAAATCATTTACAAATCAAGCTATAAATTCTAATAGTGCTGGAAATAGTGGGGGATATGTTTATTTGGCACAAGATAACTTAAATAATTATGATAAATACAAAAAATCATTGTATATTAATTTACTTGCTAATTCATATAGTGATAATACGACAAAAGTAAATACTTATAAAAAAGCTATTGACCAAATGAACATAAATCTAGATAGCTATGATTATTTAATAAAAACTTATAAAGAAATGGATAGTATCACTACAGAAGACTGGTATCAATTAGCATTAAATATTATTGATAATTATACATATTATCCAATGGCTATGAATGACATGTTAAAAGTAATCAAACCATATTTAAAAAATGAAAAAAGAGTAGATATTGATAATAAAGAATATCAAGCATTAGAATCAGCTTCAAAAGCTACTACTGCAAACGTATCACATGATGGAGCCGCTAGAGAAATTGCTAATGTTCTACTTGGATTAGTTGATGGAAAGATAGCATCATTTTCTTTTGACGGAACCAATAAAAATAAGATAGTATTTAATGATATGTATAAAAATTATGATATGGCATGGCATTATAGTTTAGATGGGGGAGCTACTAAATCTCCATCAATATCAAGCAAAGTTTATGAATTGACTGAAGAAGAAGTTAAGAAAATTAATGAGAATGACGATATTTTAATATATATTGATGGCTTAGATATTAATAAGCCAAGTTATATGATAGATATTACTAAGAAAACTGCACCTGGAAATTATTTATACAATAATGACCTAGAAAATAAAGTTATTGGAGCTACAGCAGCAATGGAATGGCGTATAAAAGGAACAGATAAATGGACATCTTATAGATATAAATTTCCAGATTTAACAGGAGATAAAACTATTGAAGTACGCTTTGGTGCTAGTGAAAGTGCCGTAGCAAGTGACTATGTATCTTTTGATTTTACACAAGACGTAGTTGACAAAACTAAACAATATATTCCAATATCATACTTAAATATTCATGATGTTTCTACAGAAGCTACTTCAAATCAAGGTAATGCTATTTTTGCTATTGATGGAAATTACAACACTAGATGGCATTCTGCATGGAATGGAACAGATACAAAAAGATATATAACTATAAAATTAAACAAATCTGTACACTTATCACAAATAGAATATGTACCTGCTGGTGGAGGTAATGGTAGACTTATTGATGGAAAAGTAGAAGGAAGTATAGATGGAGTAAATTGGTTCAATTTAGCAGAAGTTAAAAACTTACAATATAGTGGAAACCAAAACGATAATAACTTTGGTAAAAATAATATTAAACAGATTGAAACAGATTCAACACAAGAAGTTCTATATGTAAAAATCACAGCAACTAAAGCATCAAATGGAAACTGGTTTACAGCAAGGATGTTTAACTTCTATCAAGATACAACTAAGGCTAAAAATCCAACTGCAGGCGTTAGATATAGTACAACTGAAGCAACTAATGGAAGTGTAACTGCAACATTAATTGATTATGATAAAGAGAATGTGGAAATTTTAAGTGCAGGAGGAGAGACACACACATTTAATGAAAATGGGGAATTTGAATTTATCATTATGGATAAATTTACAAAAAACAAGACTTCAATTAATGCTAAAGTAAATTGGATAGATAAAGTAAAGCCAGTAGGAAAAATAAAATATAGTACAACAAACAAAACAAATAAATCAGTAATTGCTACACTTACAGCAAATGAAGAAGTAGAAGTTTTAAATAATAGTGAATTTACAATTTCGAGTGATGGAAAGATTGTTAATAGTATGGGTGAAGCCATGGAAGGCTATACTGTTGACGAAAACAAAAATATTTATGATAAAAAAGGAAATTATATTGCTAACATAGATCCATTTAAACACGAATTTATGGATGATGGCGAGTTTACATTTGAATTTGTAGATAAAGCAGGAAATAAAGGCACAGCTACTGCTAAAGTTAACTGGATAGACAAAAAAGCTCCAGTAGCTACTTTAGAATATGATAATGATAAAGATACAGATAAAGATGTAACTGTAAAAATAAAATTTGATAAAAGTAATGTAACTATATTAAATAACAATGGTAAAAATTCTTATACATTTAAGGAAAATGGTGAATTTACATTTGAATTTGTAGATCAGGCAGGAAATCATGGTAGTATAATTGCTAGAGTTAATTGGATTAATAAAGACAAAGGAAATAACAACAGCAATAATAATAGTAACAATAATAGTGACAATAATAGTGATAGCAACAATCAAAATAATATTATTAAAAACAACAATAATAGTAATAGCACCCAAAGTAATAACAATAATAGTAGTAGCAGTAAAAACAATAATAACAAAGAAAATGGAAAAAAATCTAATATAACAAATACAAATAAATCAAACAATAAAAATATAAATACTACTTCAAATAATATAGAAGATAATAATAGTGGCAATAATAGTGATATTGTAGACAATAATATTAATAATGATAATAATATAATAAATAATGAAGAAGTTAGCGACAATAATATAATTACATATACAAATACAACTAATAACAGAAATGATGAAGATTCAAAAACAAATGAACCTGAGGAAACAAATGAAGCAAAAAAATTTAATATTCTTCCATACCTAGTTGTAGCTATTAGCATACTTTGCATTATTATAGTAATAATTATAAAAAAGGAGAAAAATGAATAAAAAAATTAAAGAAAAATTATTAATAATAACTATAACAATAATACTATCAATAATAAACATTCTATTAAATGTAACATATTCAAATGCTGAAACAAGCGTAAATATAAATGATTATTTGGATTTAAATTAATTTGGAATGATCCAAGTCAAATAAAACATAATATAAAATTAGAAAACAATTAAAAGTCAAAAGCAGCCCAAAATGGACTGCTTTTTATGGTTGAATTTACTTTTGATTGAAGGTTCTGTTTAATCAATCGCTGTTGTTGGCACAGTTTTTTCAGCTTGAGTTGTGGTAAGTTCATTACCGCCTGAATCGAAGGACTTTAATAAAAAAGAATTGAATATGAAAAAATAAATCTAGCTAAAAATATTGAAATTTTTGAATTATCTTAGTATAATATTTTTATTAGTTTATTATAAAAAATGGGAGAGAACATTAAATGGATAAAAATTATTTATATTTAGATTATGCTGCAAATACACCAGTAGCCACTGATGTATTAAAAGTATTTAATGAATCAACGATAAAATATTTTGCTAATCCAAATTCAACTCATAAATTAGGACTAGAAGTAAACCAAAAGATAGAAGAAACAACAAATCATATAATGGAAATGTTTCAAAAGGAAACTAATTTAAATCAAAATACAGAAATTATATATACATCAGGTTCAAGCGAATCAAATAACTTAGCAATAAAAGGAGTTGCTCAAAGTTATAAAGAAAATGGAAAACACATAATAACAACATTTTTAGAACATTCATCAGTAAGTAGTCCTCTTACATATTTAAAAGAGCAAGGCTATGAAATAGATGTGTTAAATATAACAAGTGATGGAAAAGTTGATATAGAACAATTAAAAAGTTTGATTAGAGAAGATACAATATTAGTATCAATTTGTTATGTTGATAGTGAAGTTGGAATAATTCAACCAATAAAAGAAATTGCAAATATTTTAAAAGATTACCCTAATTGCTTTTTACATGTTGATTGCACACAAGCAATTGGAAAAATAAAAACGGATTTAGAAAATGTTGATTTAATATCATTTGCACCACATAAATTTTATGGGTTAAATGGATTTGGTGGGCTTATTAAAAGAAAAGATATTGTATTAGAACCATTAATAAATGGAGGAGCAAGTACAACTTTATATAGAAGCGGAACTCCAGTGGTAGGACAAATATGTGCATTAGAAAAAGCATTAGAAATAACATTTAAAGAATTTGAACAAAGACAACAATATGTTAGAAAGTTAAACAAAAAATTAAGAGAAAATTTATCAGAATATAAAAATGTAAAAATAAATACAGTATCAGAAGAAAATCCATTTATATTAAACATAAGTGTAGTGGGTGTAAAAGCTATAGAATTCAAGCAAAAATTAGAAGAATATGGTATATGTATATCAATAAAATCGGCATGTACTGTTACAATAACACCATCAAGAATAGTAATGGCAATGACACATGAAAGAAAAAGAGCATTTGCATCATGGAGAATTAGCTTAAGTCATTTGATAAAAGAAGAAGAAGTAGACAAGTTTTTAAAAATATTTGATGAATGCTACAAGAGTTTTAATTTAGATATTAGAGAGGAAAATAAAAATGGAAAGATATGAAGAAATAGAAAAAAGCATAGTTACAACTTATCGTAAAAAAATATGGAGCAAATTTATCAAAGGTGTTAAAGAATTTGAAATGGTACAAGAAGGAGATAAAATCGCTGTTTGTATCTCTGGTGGAAAGGACTCTATGTTACTTGCTAAATGTATGCAAGAACTAAAAAAACATAGAAAAGTAAATTTTGATTTAGTATTTCTTGTAATGGACCCAGGTTACAATCCAATAAACAGACAAAAAATTATTAATAATGCAAAATTGTTAAATATTCCTATAACAATGTTTGAAAGTAATATATTTGAAGTTGTAGAAAAAATAGATGACCATCCTTGTTATGTTTGTGCTAGGATGAGAAGAGGATATTTATATAAAAAAGCTCAAGAACTAGGATGTAACAAAATTGCATTAGGTCATCACTTTGATGATGTCATAGAAACAATATTAATGGGAATGTTATATGGTGCACAGATGCAAACAATGATGCCAAAATTACATAGTACATATCATGAAGGAATGGAACTTATTAGACCTTTATATTATGTAAAAGAAGCGGATATAATAAGATGGAGAGAAAGAAATGATTTACATTTCATACAATGTGCTTGTAGATTTACAGAACACTGTACTATGTGTGACAATGGTGGCGGAGGCTCTAAAAGAGAAGAAATGAAAAAGTTGATAAAACAATTAAGAAGTGTTTATGATAAGGTTGATATGAATATTTATAATAGTACCAAAAATGTTAATTTAAATACTATTATTTCTTATATACAAGATGGGGAAGTTCATCATTTTATGGATAAGTATTAAAAGAACTAAAATATTAGTTCTTTTATAGAAATAATAGATGAACTGATAGGACTTTTTAAAAGATTTAACAAATAAACAGAAAAGGTGATACACAATGAGGTCATTAGAAAAATATATAGAAGAAATAAAAGAAAAAACAAAAAATTTTAGCGATATAGAAAAATTAAGATATGTTTATCTAGATTTAGGAAAAAGATTTTCATTTAATTTAGATTTTTCATTTGGAAATACAGAAACTAAGAAGAAAATATATAACAAATGAATTATATTATACAGATGAATATTTGGAATTAATAAAAAATAATATGAAAATGTTTGATAATTTCAGTGAAAGAGTTCAATTTGCATTAGAAAATATAGAAGCTTATAATAATTCAAATATGAAATATGCAGATAGAAAATGGAGAATGGAAGACTTAATAGGGTGTGATAATAAAGAAGGCTTGTTATTTTCACAAAAAGAAAGAAATAAAATTCATTTAATTGATTGTTATATTGAAAATAATGGAAAAAGAGATTATAAGCTTTGTATGGCTGTTGATAAAAAAGATGATTCAGATATTTATATATTTTCAGAAGATACAAATAGCTTTGAAAAAAAGACATTAAAAGAATTTGCTCAAATGACTGAAAATGATGGATTAGTAAATCTTCAAAAAATAAAAAATTTAAGACAAGCTCAAAGAGAAGTAAGACAAGAAAATGAAGAAAGATAAAATTTAAGGAGAAAAAATAAAAATGAAAGAAATAAAATTAAAAATAGAAGGAATGCACTGTGCAGGATGTTCAACAAGATTAGAAAGAGTATTAAACAATTTAGAAGGAGTAGAAGAAGCAAAAGTAAGTTTAGAAGAAAAACAAACAACAATAAAATTTGATGAAACAAAAACAAATATAGAAAACATAAAAGAAGCCATAGCAGACGCAGGTTTTAAAGGAGAATAATTACTATGAAAAAAGTATTATTAAAAATAGATGGAATGACTTGTAGTGCTTGTTCAACAGGACTTGAAAAATACTTAAATAAACAAGATGGAATAAAACAAGCAACTGTAAATCTAATTATGAATAATGCAAACATAGAATATGATGATAGAAAATTAAACTTAGAACAAATAGAAAAATTTGTAGAAAAAGCAGGATTTTTAAGTTTAGGAATAGACAATTTTGAAAAAGAAGAAAAGAAAAAGACAAATGAAAAATATAAACTATTAGCAATCACAGTAATATCAATATTAGTATTATATATTTCAATGTCACATATGGTAGGATTACCAGTAATACCATTCTTAAATATGATGGTATACCCTGTAAATTATGCAATATCATTATTTATATTAACAACAATAGTATTAATTTTAGGAAAAGATATATTAAGAAACGGTTATAAAAACTTAATTCATAAAACGCCTAATATGGACACACTAGTAATGATAGGTGTTTTAGCAAGTTATATTTATAGTATTTATGGGACAATTCAAATTTTAAAAGGTCATACAATGCATGTGGAAGAATTATATTATGAATCTGCAGCAATAGTTATTTTCTTTATTGAAATAGGAAGATATATAGAAAATAAAAATAAAGATAAAACTAAAGAGGCCTTGCAGCAATTAATGACTATAACTCCAAATAATGCTGCAATATTAAAAGAAGGAAAAGAAATAACAGTAACTTTAGATGAAATACAAAAAGGAGATATTGTTATATGCAAACCTGGTGAAAAGATTGCAGTAGATGGAGAAGTAGTAGAAGGAACTACACATATAAATGAATCATTTATAACAGGAGAAAGTGTACCAGTAAAAAGAGAAAAAGGTTCAAAAGTAATTGCAGGAAGTATAAATTATGAAGGAACAATAAAATATAAAGCTGAAAAGATTGGAAAAGAATCAACAGTATCAGAAATTGTAAGATTGGTTACACAAGCTACAAGCACAAAAGCTCCAATAGCAAAAATTGCAGATACAATAAGTGGCTATTTTGTTCCAGTAGTTTTAGTAATTGCATTTTTAGCTTTTTGTATATGGATGTTAATTTCTAAAAATTTCGGAACAGCAATAAATATATTTGTAAGTATATTAGTTGTAGCTTGTCCATGTAGTTTGGGACTAGCAACACCACTTGCAATCGTTATAGCATCTGGAAATGCAAGTAAAAAAGGAATATTAGTAAAAACAAGTGAAACTTTAGAAAATGCTCACAAAGTAAAAACAATTTGCTTTGATAAAACAGGAACATTAACAAAAGGAAAATTAAGTATTTCTAAACTATATAATTATAGCAATATAGATGAAAAAGAAATATTAAAAACAGTTGCAAGTATAGAAAATAAATCTGAACATCCTATAGCAAGAGCAATAGTAGAAAAAGCTCAAGATGAAAATATAAATCTCGAAGAAATAAAAGAATTTAAAGCAATACCAGGATTTGGTGTTGAAGCAATAATAGAAAGTGGAGAAAAGTATTTAATTGGAAACAAAAAATTAATGTTAGAAAATAATATTAAAATAGAAAATGAAAAAGATGAACAAGAATTAGTTAATGATGGAAATAGCATTTTATTTGTAAGTTCAAATAACAAAATAGTTGCATTAATTGGAGTAAAAGATATATTAAAAGAAAATATAAAAGAAGTTATAAAAAAACTAAAACAAAGAAAAATAAATCTTGTAATGTTAACAGGAGATAATGAAAAAACTGCAGAAATAATAGCAAAAGAAATAGGAATAGAAAAGGTTATTTCAAATGTTACCCCAAAAGAAAAAGCTGAACAAATTAAAAAATTAAAAGAAGATGGAATTGTAATGATGTGCGGAGATGGAATAAATGATAGTGTAAGCCTTGTGACGGCTGATATTGGTGTCTCTGTTTCAAGTGGTACAGATATTGCAATGGATTCTTCACAAGTAGTTCTTATGAGTGATAATTTGGAAAAAATTGATGATTTAATAGATATTAGTAAAAAAACAATAAGAAATATAAAACAGAATTTGTTTTGGGCATTTTTCTATAATATTTGTATGATTCCTATTGCATGTGGAGTTTTAATTCCTTTTGATATTTCAATCAATCCAATGATTGCAGCCCTTGCAATGACTATTAGTAGCTTAACAGTTGTTATAAATGCTTTAAGATTAAAGAAATAAACTTGTAATGTATAAAGCTATTCAGCGGTACCAATCAAAAAAATGGAGGTATTTTCTTTAGTAAAAGGAGCCAATGCCGTTTTATATGTTATTAGATCATTTTCAGAAAATACTGAAAAATTTGATTTAGTAGCATATGGTGAAACAGGATTTTTAGAAACGATTAGAAATGCTTCAAATAACTTATCAGAAAATAGTAATGCAGAAACTGTTTTTCAAGCAAAACATTGTTTGAAAAAAATTCAGTTATTAATCCAAACATTTTGGGACCCTTATTTTATTTGCAAAAAAATGCTACATGTGCTATAATTAAGATTGTAAATAAAAATAACCTTTAGGAGGGAACAGATTATGAAAGAAATAAAGACAAAAATTGATTATCAACGGAAAACTCTAACAATTATTTCGCCTAAAAGCAAGGATGATGGCTATAACTTATTGTTAATCAGCGAAATCTTGAAAAAAGCATATTATTCTCAGAATTATTTCGAGTACTACGAAAATGACAACAATTTAGTTTGCTTGATACATGTCCTTAATGGTAATGAGATAGAGACTTTAGAGAAAATAAAGGCGGAATTAGAGTAAATTTGTTTTTTTATGTTCCAAAATTGGGAGAAAAATTTTTTCTCCCAGTACTTTTTTATAAGGAAGTGATATAATTGTTAGAATTAGAAGAAAATTTAAGAAAATTAATAGAATTAAAACAAAAACTAGAGAATTTAGGTGTTTCTCTTTGACATATCTAAAATGGAAAAAGACTTGATTAAACTTGAGGCAGAAACAGCAAAAACTGATTTTTGGAATGATATAGAAAATACAAAAAAAGTATTAGCAAAAATAAAAAAAATCAAAAATAAATATACAAAATACATAGAAATAGAAAAAGAACTAAATAATTTAATAGAATTAACTGAAATGATTAAATTAGAGTTTGATGAAGAATTAGCAAATGAAATATTATCTAATACAAAAAAACAACAAAATGCTCTTGAAAAATTAGAATTAGAAACATTATTGTCAGGTAAATATGATTCAAATACTGCAATTATAACAATTCATCCAGGTGCTGGAGGAACTGAATCTCAAGACTGGGCAGAAATGTTATATAGAATGTATACAAGATGGGCCACTAAAAATGAATATGAAGTAAAAGAATTAGATTATTTAGAAGGGGAAGAGGCAGGACTAAAAAGTGTAACATTTGAAATTGTTGGTGAAAATGCTTATGGATATATGAAATCAGAAAAAGGTGTGCATAGATTAGTTAGAATTTCACCATTTGATGCAGGGGGAAGAAGGCATACATCTTTTGCTTCTGTTGAAGTTTTACCAGAAATAACAGATGATATAGAAATAAATATCAACCCGGATGATTTAAGAATAGATACTTACAGAGCCTCAGGAGCTGGTGGACAGCACATAAATAAAACATCATCTGCAGTAAGAATAACACATATACCAACAAATACCGTCGTGGCATGTCAATCAGAACGTTCTCAAATTCAAAATAGAGAAACTGCTATGAAAATGTTAAAATCTAAACTACTAAATTTAAAAGAACAGGAACAAAAAGAAAAAATTGAAGACTTAAAAGGTGAACAAAAAGAAATAGCATGGGGAAGTCAAATACGTTCATATGTATTTTGTCCATATACAATGGTAAAAGATCATAGAACAAATTATGAAGTAGGAAATGTTACAGGTGTAATGGATGGAGATTTAGATGGTTTCATGGAAAGCTATCTAAAAATGAACATATAACAAATTTTTAATAAGAACATATTATAATAGAGAGGATTAACTAAATTTAGATAATTCTCTCTATATTAATTTAAAGAGGTGTCAAATATGGACACAATAGTTTTAAAGTTTGGAGGAAGTTCAGTAGCTAATAATGATAGATTAAAAATTGTTGCAAATAAAATTATTGATTTATACAACAAAGAAAATAATATAGTGGTAATTCTTTCAGCACAAGGAAAAATGACTGATAAACTAATAAGTGAAGCACTTGAACTTTCTCCCAAAACTCAAGAAAGAGAAATGGATACATTGTTAAGTGCAGGAGAACAAATCTCAATAGCCAAATTGAGTATTTTATTAAATCAAATGGGATATAAAGCAATTTCTTTAACAGGATGGCAAGCAGGAATATTAACAAATACTACAAATCAGGACGCAGTAATAAAGAATATTGATACAACGAGAATTTTAAAAGAGTTATCAGAAAGAAAAATTGTCATAATTGCTGGATTTCAAGGATATAATGAAAATTTAGATATAACAACATTGGGGAGAGGGGGCTCTGATACATCGGCTATTGCTATTGCAGCAGCTTTAAATGCTAAAGAATGCTATATATTTTCTGATGTTGATGGAATATATACTGCAGACCCAAATAAAATTGAAAATGCAAAAAAATTACCAGCTATTTCATATGAAGAAATGATTGAAATTTCAAGTGAGGGTGCTAAAGTACTACATGGCAGATGTGCCGAAATAGGTCAAAAATATAAAATTCCTATAATAACTAAATCTACATTTAATAATAAAGCTGGAACTATTATTACAGATATAATAGAAGAAAACACCATAAAGAGTGTTGTAAAAAAAGATATTTCTAGAATTTCTATTGTTGGAAATGGGATTTGTAGAAATTTCAATAAAATGCATGAAGTCCTAAACATAATAGAGAAGAATAAGCTCGAACTTTTAGAATTTAATATTTCTGAGAGTAAGATATCTATTGATTTTAAGAATGTTATTAGTGATGAGTTCTTGAAAGAACTTCATCAGATAATTAAATGAAAAGAGGAGAAAACAAACATAGTTTTCTCCTCAAATATACCTTCAAAAAGGTTTGCTAAAACTTATAAAATTTTAGCTGCTTCGAAAGCCAACGGACTTCTAACGGACTCTTCGTTCTCTAAAGTGACTTGCCAACATAATTTTGAATCTTTGAATTTTTCAAATGCAAATGTTAATCCATTGAAATTTTCGTTTAAATCAGGATTGTCTATCTGAGTTATATCACCCAAAAAAACAAATTTTGATCCAGTAGCTGCTCTTGTCATAATACTTTTTATTACTGAAGGTTCAATATTCTGAGTTTCATCAATAATAAATATCGTATTCATGATACTGCGGCCTCTTAAATGTCCAATTAATTGCATTTGCACAATGCCTTGGTTTAGTAAATATTGTGTATTTGCTTTGCCATTTTTAAATCCATTCTGCTTCTTAGAATCACTATTTTCATCTTCAGAATTATTAACATTTGAACTGGTATGCTGTTTTGGTGTTTTTTTATTTTTTGCTGATTGTTTACTTGTGTTTTCTTCTGTACCATCTAAAAGTCCATGTGAAGACAATAACAATCGCAAATTATCCATTAATCCACCTAAATATGGATCAAATTTCTGTTCAAAATCTCCTGGCAAAAATCCTAAATTTTCTTCACGTAAAGTTTCTGCCGGTGTAGTTATAAGAATCTGTGAATAAATCGGATTTTTTTCAATTGTTTCTGATAATGAAACAGCTAATGACAAGAAAGTTTTTCCTGTTCCTGCACCGCCTTTTATTATAACAACAGGTGCTACTTCTGGTGGCTGCATTAAAGCTTCCAAGGCCATATACTGTCCCGCTTTTAATGGTTTAACATTAAAAGGCCTATTTTTCTTAAATTGCAGTGGAACAATGTTTTTTCCATCATATCTAGCTATTGCTGTTGAATTATTATCATCATAAGCTCTTATTGTTAAGAACATATTAACATGCCATTCGATTTTTGAATATTCCAAAATATCTTTTGGATTCATAATATCATTGGCATAAAAAGCGGATAATTTTGCTTTGCTAGTTGAGCAATCAACTCTACCAGTGTACTGTTCTTCCGGATTAGGAAAAACTTCATCTCTGAAATTTTGTGCCTGTATTCCTAATGATTTTGCTTTCATTCTGAACGCTGGATTTCTAGAAACAATAATTACAGGGATTTTCTTGTTATTTTTCTGATATAAACTAGTTGCAATTTGGAGACATTTCTTATCAAAACGAGAAAGTTCACCCAAATTTGAAGAAGCTAATTGGTCACAGTCTTTTCCTGTTTCAAATCTTAAGATTGAACCATTTTTTTGTCTGACCCCTTTCTCGCTTATCAAGCTCTTTAAATTAAAAGAGTCAAAATACTCTAAAACTTTTTTAGCAATTTTCCCTTTTTCGGTATATTGCTTTGAAAGTTTATGCAACTCATCAATCCCTTCAGGAAATGGAATTACAATTTCATTGTCTCCATCGAACCGAAGCGTACTGTCCTCACTTGATACTAATGCATTAGTCCGAAGAATAAAAATTTTTTTAGCCATATGCGTTGTCCTTTCTTTAAAAAGCATAGTTCATAATATATTATGAACAATATAATAGTTACAAATTTAGTATATCATAAAAATTTACATAATTCAAGAAAATTAGTGATTTATTTACCAAAATCATGATTTTTGTTTATAAAAAATGATTAATATGTTATAATTTTATCAAGAATCAATTTTAAAAGAGCATCATACAAGAGGAGGTCATTTTTATGAAAAATATTGAACATAAATGTAAAATACTAAAAGATAAATTACGGATTGATAAAGAAAGGGGCAAAAAAGAAGTACGACTAAAATTAACATACTACGAAGTTTAATATGTTAAAACATTAGGTTATCTTGTAAAACCGTTTTTGTATCAAATTAAAACCAAAAAGTTCTATCATATAAGAACGATAGATTCAGTATTAGTAAAAGAGGTTTATTACAAACATAAAAGTGGTAAAATTACTTATCTTAGAACATTAAATGTAAAAGAGATGAAAGAATTAGACAAATACTGTGTTCGGTACAAACCGGTGAAATATACAGTATATTTAAGAAGATGTGACTGATGCTCTAAAAGAGACTGAAAATTATTATTTTCAGCCTCTTTTTTGTTCTAAAAAAGACAACCTCCGAATATATATAAATATCAGAATAATTAAAATGTAAAGGAGATAGATACCATGACAGTTGATGAAAGAAAAACAATAAATACAGGAGTAATTCAAAATTTAATATTAGAAAATAGAGGCAAATTAAGTATTTCAGGGGTAAATGATGTTTTAAGTTTTGATGATCAAGTAGTAATGGTTGAAACAGAATTAGGATTGCTAACGGTAAAAGGAGAAAACATCAGAATAAATAAATTAAGTATTGATACATCAGAAGTAATTGTAGAAGGAGATATATCTTATTTAGCATATAGTGATAAAGAATTAGAAAAGAATAAAGGAAGCTTAATTAGTAAAATATTTAAATAAAACAAAGGAATGAGGAAAATGATAGAAAATCAAGGATATTTATTCTTAGTTTATACTATTGACGGAATTTTAATAGGTATTCTTTTTGATATTTTTAGAATATTAAGAAAAAGTTTTAAAACAAAAGATCTAATTACATATATAGAAGATATATGCTTTTGGATACTTACCGGACTACTATTATTATATACAATATTCACATTTAGTGATGGAGAAATTCGTATATACATGTTTCTAGCAATTTTTGTAGGTTGTATATTATATATGCTTCTAATAAGCAGATATTTTATTAACATAAATGTACAAATAGTATTTTATCTAAAAAAAATAATAGGTAAAATTTTTACAATAGTATTTTGGCCAATAAGATTGTTATTAAAACCAATACATTTTGTGACAATAAATCTTAAAAAATTTACCAAAGAACAATATAAAAATACAAAAAAAATCATTAAACATCAAAATGACAAAATAAAAGCTTAAATTTTTATTTTTTTTGATAAAATAAGAAGGATTTTTTCAAAAAAAGTAGAAATATATATTATACGTAATTTAGACTGGAGAGATACTTATGAGAAAAAAATTATATAAAAGATTATTGATTTTAGCTGTAATTTTATATGCGTCATTTACTTTAATCAATCAACAAAAAGTATTGAATCAATATAATAAAAATAATAAAGAATTATCAAGCCAAATAGAAGAAGAAAAAAATAATAATCAAAAACTTTTAGCTGAAAAAGAAAATGTAGATTCTAAAGAATTTATAGAAGAAACAGCAAGAGAAAAGTTAGACATGTATTACCCTAACGAAAAGGTATATATTGATAGTGGATTCTAATAAAAGCTCTTTTTACATACTATAATGCAAAAAGAGCTTTTCAATTTAAATATTTTTACTGGAAAATACTTCCTTTTTTCAATATAATGTGTTATACTATATATAGTTTTATGTTCGAAAAAAATTCCCAATAAAAATTCAAAAAAATAAATGATTAAAATTAAATAGGAGGTAATTATGTTAAAATTAGAAGAGATGACTTTAACAGAATTAAAAGAAATAGCAAAGGAGAATAATATAAAAAATATTTCTAAATTAAAAAAAGAAGAATTAATAGAAATTTTAAATACATTATTAAATGATACACCAATAACTACACCATCTAAAAAAGAAGAAAAAATAAATGAAGAATCTTCAGATGATTTATCAGGATATAAACTTACAAACGAAGGAGACGAAATTGTTGAAGGTATATTAGACATTTTACCTGACGGATATGGTTTTTTAAGAGGTGATAATTATCTATCAACACCCAAAGATGTATATATATCAGTTGTACAAATAAGAAGATTTAAACTTGATACTGGTGATATTATTAAAGGAATATCAAGATTCAGAGAAGGTGAAAAATTTCCATCACTAATTTTTGTAGGAGAAGTAAATGGAGAATCACCAGAAAAAGCTGCTAGAAGAAAAAGATTTGATGAATTAACACCAATTTATCCAAATGAAAGAATCAAATTGGAAACAACATCAAATGAATATGCAATGAGAATTATAGATTTGATGTCACCAATAGGAAAAGGACAAAGAGGAATGATAGTAGCTCCTCCAAAAGTTGGTAAAACAACATTATTGAAAAAAGTGGCAAATAGTATTTCAACAAATACTCCTGAAGCTAAACTAATAGTATTACTAATTGATGAAAGACCTGAAGAAGTTACTGATATGAAACGTTCAATAAATGGAGAAGTAATATATTCAACATTTGATGAATTACCAGAACATCATGTAAAAGTAGCTGAAATGGTACTAGAAAGAGCCAAAAGATTAGTTGAACAAGGACAAGATGTTGTTATTTTATTAGATAGTATTACAAGACTTGCTAGAGCTTACAATTTAACAGTTCCTTCATCAGGAAGAACTTTATCTGGTGGTATTGATCCAGCTTCATTACATAAACCAAAAAAATTCTTTGGGGCTGCAAGAAATATAGAAAATGGAGGAAGCTTAACAATTTTAGCTACTGCATTAATTGAAACAGGAAGTAGAATGGATGACGTTATATTTGAAGAATTTAAAGGTACTGGTAATATGGAAGTACACTTAGATAGAAAACTATCTGAAAAACGTATATTCCCAGCTATTGATATTAATAAATCTGGTACAAGAAGAGAAGATTTATTACTTACACCAAAAGAAAAAGAAACTGTATTTGCATTAAGAAAAGCAATGAACAGTATGTCTGTTGCTGATGTAACAGAACAAGTCATTGCGATGATGGTAAAAACTAAAAATAACAACGAATTTTTAGATGAAATTGATAATTATATAAAAAGATTTAAATAGAACAAAATAGCCTTTTATAAGGCTATTTTTTAATTGACATAATTATTATAATGTGCTAAAATAGACAATATAAAACAATATGTTTACGTTTTAAAAAGGAGGAATCTTTATGAAAAAATTTAAAGTTGTTATTGGTCGGAAAAATGTAGAAAATCTTGACCAGTCAAAATTTAATGTAGTACCAAAAAGTTTATCACCCTACTTAATAGACTTAAATCCAAGTATTGCTTATGCCAATAATCTTAATTTGATAAGTGGCCGGGATAAGGAAATAAACAGGATTTACACATGCTTACTTAGCCAAAATAAATCAAAAATTGTTTTATTAGGTGATCATGGGGTTGGAAAATCAGCTACTGTTCAGAAACTTATGTACAATGTGGTTGCTTTAAAATCTTGTCCAAAAGAACTATTAAATTTACATTTTTTATATTTTGATGTTGATTTACTCATAAATGAGTTAGGTAGCAAATCAACACAAGTAAAATTGAGAAAAATATATGAATTTTTATCTCACTATACGAATCTCGTATTATATATTGAAGATATTCATTTGATACAGACGGATTCTCTAGTAGCACATTATTTTTCAAAGTTAATAAAATTAAAAAATGTAAAAGTCATTGGTGTAACAACAGAAGATGAGTTTGACTATTATTTTCAGATTGACACAAGATCCAGGGCTCATATAGAAACAATATTCATCAATGAACCAAATTCTGAAGAATTATGCCGAATGATTAGAAAAAACGTTAAATATTTAGAAAAAAGCTTTAAGATTATAATCGATCCACGTCTTGTAAAATATGCTATAAATATTTCAAGTGCGTTTTCTAATGAATTATCTAATCCAGCTGTCGTATTAAGCATATTAGAAAGCTCTTTAATAACCGCGAAGAGAAAGCATAGAAATAAACTAACAAAGACCGACATTAATTCGAATTTTAACTTTAATTATAAGTTATTCAAGAAAATTTCTAAAGAGGACAAGAAAATGATAGCTTATCATGAAGCTGGTCATTTTTTAGTTAATTACTATTCGGATAATATTCGGAATTTAAAAACTTCCGCTATTACCATTGTTCCAGCAGAAGATTATTTAGGCGTAACAACGTTCAACTATATGATAGAAAAGCAGTTAAGATTAGACAGAAACTATTTCATCGATAGTATAGCCTGTGATTTAGCTGGTCGAGTTTCTGAATCAATTCTTTTGGGAGAAGATACTGCAAAATTCAGCAATGGAGCTGCTCAAGATCTGATAAACGCTACGATTACAGTAAGAGAAGTAATAATGCAATATGGAATGGTTGATGAAATTGGCAAAAATATGACCTATTTTACAGGTGATTATTCCGATTTGTATTTACTTTCAGAAGATATTAAAAACAAAGTCAATTTAAAGACTGATGACTTGATAGAACAGGCAAATAAAAGAGCTAAAGAAATACTGAATGCTCATTTGAATGTTCTTAAAAGAATAGCAGATGAACTTTTGAAAAATGAAGTTCTAGATGAAATTGACTTAAAACAGATTTGTAATTATGAAGATGCAAAAAAATTAAAGTAATATAAGATTTCTAAAATAGGGAGAAGAGGTAATTACTTCTTCTTCCTTGTAAAATCTTTTTGATATGGAGGTAAAAATAGTGTTTTTTGATTTTATAAATTCATTAGATATATTCAATTTTTTTCGGATTAAAAAGTTTGGAAAGCCTTACTTGAGATTACCAAAACATGGTTTAATAGAATTTAATGCTATTCCAACAGATGTTTATTATTTAAATGATAATATTAACTTTATTTACAATACATTATTAAAACAAAAAGAAGTAAAAATCATAGAGGAAGAAAGAGGAAAAAGTGTTAACATTTTAAAAAACTTATTTCAAATAATTGAAAATAAACGAAAAAATGAAAAAAGAATTTACAATTCTACTTTTTGGTATATAGATTCTATTTTCTTATATCAGAACAATTCCGAGAAAGATTTGAACTATATACTAGATACTTTAAGAAATTACAATTCAACAATCATTCTTGTTATTGATAACGCACAATATTTGTACGATTTTAGAAAATTGAGAATTTTTCTTAACATTATTGAAAATCTTAATAATGTAAAAACTATTCAAATAATTAATTCAAAGTATTTTCGAGTTAATGAAGAAGAAAAAAACATAATTTACATTTAAAGAATAAAAGATTTAGAGGTGGAGCTTGTGCTTCACCTTTTTTATAATATTAAAAAAATATGATAAAAATAAAGATTGCACAAATAAAGAGGGGAAAAACTTATTGACATCAATTTTTTAATATGGTATATAATAGATATATTTTAATTATAGTGTGAAAAAAATAGGGGAGCATATTAAATATGGTTTATAAATTACGATATATAACATTGCACAAAATCAAAGTAATACGACCAACTTGGAGCATTGAAAAATGCAAAAATTTAAAATATATCTTGTATAGTTTATAATAAAAGTGTTATAGTATAGTTGAACGATTGAACGATTGAACGATTGGAAATGGAGGTAAGTAGCATGAATGAGAATGAATCAATAGAATTTAAAGAAAATTATACAGAAAAAATATATAAAGA
>CAKOYL010000001.1 GCA_934130705.1 uncultured Clostridia bacterium | reverse complement strand
AAAAGGATTAAGATTCGCTATTCGTGAAGGTGGTAGAACAGTTGGTTCAGGTGTTGTTGCTGACATCATCGAATAATAAATACAGTAATAGCAAGGGTTACAGAGTTTTGTAACACCTTGCTATTTTCTTTTTTCCCACTTATTTCCCACTTTAGTTTTTGAAAATTTTATTTAATTTATTAATATATTTATTTTTTGATTCAGGCAATACAGCAAGATACATTTCTGTTGATGAAATTTCTTTTATGCGCGAAATAATTCAAAAGAGAAATGTTATAATACCATATACGAAAATATATCTGAAAATTATTGACTTACATTTATAGCTATAGTAAAATAAAAATATAAGAGAGAGAAAGTATAATTTACAAAAGAAAGGATTGATATGATGAAAAGTACAAAAGGTATAACACTTGTGGCTCTAGTAGTAACAATAGTAATATTATTAATCTTAGCAGGAATAAGCATCCAAGCAATAACAAACACAGGATTATTTGAAAAAGCAAAGAAAGCAGAACATGAAAGTAAAAATGCTCAAGAATTAGAAAATACAATATTTGAAGATTATGAAAATTCAATAAATGAAATTGTAGCAACAGGAAGTAGAGAAGAAAATAGTGATAAAAATACATATAGCCTTGAAGAAAAACAAATTGGAACATGGATAGATGGAAAGAAAATATATAGAAAAACTATTACTGGTTCAACTTTGCCAGCAAATGGAGCTATTTTAATTACAAACGTTGATAATGTGGTAAATGCTTATGGAAAGCAGTTGTGCAATAATACAGTATGGTATGCATTCCCATTTAGCAATTGGATTTATTGGGAACTACATAATACAGATAATACTTTACGATTGACTATAACTAATTTCAATAATACAACAGCATATAAATGGACATTTGAATATACAAAAGTAACAGATAAATAATTAACATCCCTTAGAATATAATTATGCAAATATATTTTAGGGGATTTTGTGTATTACAAATAAAAATTATTAGAGAATATGTAAATTCAAAGAATTTTCAAAATATAGTTATTATTACAGAAAAATGAGCTTATTTTTATAAAATGAAAAAGAAGAACTTGAAACAAATTTCCCAAAAAACCTTGCTTTTTCAATAAAACAATAATAAAATAGTAATATCAAAAATAAAATATACAAAAACGATTTGGAGGAATAAAACGTGAAAATCATATTAGACGCAATGGGTGGAGACAATGCACCAGATGCAAATATAAAAGGTGCAGTAAACGCAATAAATAAAGTAAAAGCAGAAGTAATATTAGTTGGAAAAGAAGAAGTTATAAGAAATAGAGTAAAAGAAATATATGGAAAAGAAATAGAAGAAATCTCAGATAGATTAAAAATACAAAATGCAACAGAAACAATAGAAATGGAAGATCAACCAACAGTTGCAATAAAACACAAAAAAGACTCATCAATGGTAGTTGGATTTAATATGCTAAAACAAGATGAAGGAGATGTATTTATATCTGCCGGAAATTCAGGAGCATTACTTGCAGGAGCTACATTATTAGTTGGAAGAATAAAAGGAATAGATAGACCAGCTTTAGCAGGAATATTACCAGCATATAAAAGCCAATTATTGTTAATGGATTGTGGTTCAAATACAAATTGTAAGCCAATAAATTTATTGCAATTTGCCCAAATGTCAACTATATATTTAAGAAATACATTTGGAATTGAAAAACCAGCAATAGGGCTTTTAAACATAGGAACAGAAGAAACAAAAGGAAATGAACTAGTAAAAGAAAGTTATCAATTATTAAAAGAAAAATCTGAAGAATTAGGAATTAATTTTGTTGGAAATGTAGAAGGAAGAGATGCTTTTTCTGGAAAAATAGATGCAATAATATCTGATGGATTTACTGGAAATGTATTTTTAAAAACAACAGAAGGATTAGGAAAATTTGTTAAAAAATCATTAAAAGAAAGTATGATGAAAAATATATTATCAAAAATTGCTTCAATTCCATCATTACCAGCAATAAATAGATTTGCTAAAACAATGGATTATAAAGCATATGGTGGTGCATTATTCTTAGGAGTAAAAAAACCAGTAGTTAAAGCACATGGAAGCAGTGATGAAATATTGTTTGAATACACAATAATTCAAGCTGAAAAATTTGTTGAAAACAAAGCAGTAGACAAAATGATAGAACAATTCACAAAAAATAATGAAGATTCAAATAAAAATGTGAACGACTAGTACAAATTTTAAATAATTGTCAAATATACTTGACAAAAGTAATAACATATAATATAAAAGTATTATAAAAATAAGATAATATTTTAATATAGAAACTTGAGAGGAGGTGAACTCGAGTTATGAGTTCAGAAGAAATATTAGAAAAAGTAAAAGGTATAATAGTTGAACAATTAGGTGTAGCAGATACAGCAGTAACAATGGAAGCATCTTTTATTGATGATTTAGGAGCTGACTCTTTAGATATAGTTGAATTAGTAATGGCTATAGAAGAAGAATTTGATATAGAAATTCCTGATAGCGATGCAGAAAAAGTTGTAACAGTAGGGGATGTAGTTGACTACATAAAAGAAAATGTTTAATTTAAAATTATTATAAAAAGATTAAAAGTTTTACTGCTTTTAATCTTTTATTTTTATATAATATTATTTTGAATAATATAAGAAAAGTTTTTAATCATATATAGTAAATAATAAAAACAATCTTTTTTATCGATTTTGTTTGCTAAATAAATTCTACAATCATCAATTTTATTGTTATTATTAATGATTTCCAAACTGCCAATAGTAGTGTTAATATCAAGAGGGGCTTCAAAATAATTTTTATAATTCACATTAAAACTTAAAGAAGTAATGAGATTTTTTCTAATAGGTATTTCAGGATTTTTTAAGCTCTCTAAACTAACTTCTAAATTATATGGAATAGCTTTATTTACTAGTATGGATTTTAAATGTTT
Source organism: uncultured Clostridia bacterium (assembly GCA_934130705.1). The sequence goes on along the minus strand of CAKOYL010000001.1, from coordinate 116,750 downwards.
ATTTTTCCAAGTATCAAATTCATTATTTACAAGATTCTGTAAGTTAACAATTTCAAAATTATTTAAAACATAATTTATTAATTTAATACTATCTAATGTTCTGAATTTTTTTGTATCAGCTCCTAAAACAACGCAAATAATATCCATATTATTTCTTTTACAAGCTGTTACTAAACAACGATTAGCTCCATTGGTGAAACCTGTTTTTATTCCATAAATTCCATCCATATTTCCAAGTAGCTCGTTAGTATTATTCAAAGCTTTTGGATATCCATTTATTGTTATAGTATAATTTTTTGTTCCAACAATTTTAGCAAATGTAGGATTTTTTAAAGCATAATTTGATAGCAGAGCTAATTCATAAGCAGTTGTGTAATGTTCATCTGAATCTAATCCGTGAGGAGTTTCAAAATGAGTATTAACAAGACCAAGTTCAGATGCTTTAGAATTCATCAATTTAGCAAAACCAGTAATATCTCCACCAGCATACTCTGCCAATGCCACTGCAGCATCATTTCCAGAGCGTAACATTAAACCATACAATAAATCTAAAATAGTGATTTTATCACCAGCTTTTAGACCCAATTTAGAACCACCAGTTCCAGCAGCCTTTTTTGATACTTCAATAGTATCATTAAGATTACAGTTTTCTATTATTATAGTTGCAGTCATTATTTTGGTAGTTGAAGCCATTTTCTTTTTAGTATTCTCATTTTTTCCATATAATACGGTATTAGATTTCCTATCAATTACTACACATGCACGTGAATTAATGTCTGGCTCTTTTATATTGGTTTCAGAATATTTGGCTAATGAATTTATTTCACTACTAACATCAATAGTTTCGTCATCTAAATCGTCACTTAATGATATTGGTGATAATATTGATAAAATCATAAGAAAAATTAAAATAGATTTAAAAATATTTTTTTTCATTTTACACCTCTTTATTAATAATATAATTTTAAAAGATTTTTATGATAAAAAAATTAAAATCCTGAATCACTAGGGAAAGGTGAAAAAACTAAATAAATTCACATAAAATATTGATTTTGAAACGAAAATGTAATATAATTGTAATATAAGTGTAAAAAAATAAAGGATTCTATCAAAACTATTTCCGTAAGTGAAAAAAGATAGAAAAAATTTCATATATATAATTGTTTAAAATTGCTATTGACTTAGAAAAATATATGAAATACAATAATATTAGTTAGATTATAAAAAGGAGAAGATTTTATAATGAAAAGTAGAAAAATTAAATTATTATTAATAGCTATGATGGCTGTAGTTGCGGTAATGACATTTGCACCAAAAAGTAATGCATCAACACCACTTACAACTCCAGTATATTTTGGCGTACAAGAATTTAGATCTGGAACAGTACCAGAAAACATGGCATATGCAATTAATAATCCATTAGGAAATGGTTCAACAACAGAATCTATTGTTGGAGCAAAAATATGGAATATATTAAAATATGCAAGTAACAAAGTAGATGAAAGTGGAGTAGATGGAAACTTCTATTGTGTAAGAGCTGGAGTAGGTTTCCAAAATACAGGAGAAGTTGCTACATATAATATAGCATATGATTTAAAAACAGAAAAAGCTGCACTTCTTGCTTCAGGAAATTCTGTATTAGTTAGCATTGTTAATAATGGTTATTACAATAATTTATTAGCATTAACTGATTTGATATATTTAAAAGGTGTATCAACAGATGAAGAAAAGGCTCAATTGGAAGCAGATGCTAAAATAAGTTCACCAATTTTAACAGATGATGATATCGAAGCAGTACAACAAGCTGCAATATGGTATTATACAAACCATGATGATCAATTATTTGATAAAATTTATAACAATTATGGAGATAATAAAACATCTTGGTTATTTTATAAAACACTTGGAATGAACAATGATCCATATGTAAGTTTAAGTGATTATAATAAACAAGTAAGCGATAATGGTGAACAAATAGGAGAAGGAAAGAGAAGACAAGAACAAGCTGTAAAATTATATAATTACTTAATTAAAACTGCAAACGAAAATGCAGCAGCATATGAAAATGGAACAGCAGTACCAAAAACAAAAGTAACGTTATATACAAATGCAGAACCAAGTAAAAAAGAAAGTACACAACCAATAATATCATTAGAAAAAATACCAGAAGTAAAAGATTTTGACTTAGCATTAAGAAAATACATAACAAAAGTTGATGGTGTAGAACTTACAGGAAGTGATTCAAGAGTTCCAAACATAGATGAAAGCACAATAGCAACAACAAACACAGCAACATATAAACACAAAAAAGACCCTGTAACAGTAAAAACAGGAAGTATAGTTACATATAAATTAACAGTTTATAATGAAGGAGAAAAAGCTGGTAGAGCAACAAAAATTATAGATCAATTACCAACAGGATTAAAATATAGTAAGAAAAATACAGAAGGATTCACTGCAAGTTATAATGAAACATCAAATCAAATAACAATTACAAGGAACGCAAATAATGAAACAAACTTAGATGCATATACAGAAGGAAATCTAAAATCAGAAACTATAGAAATAGAATGTGAAGTAACAGCAATGCCAGATTCTAGCAACAAAAAAATATTAACAAATGTTGCTTGGATAGCAGAAGAATATGATGCAGTAGAAAAATTAACAATAACAAATCAACAAGGTAAAGATTTAGATTCAGAACCATCAACAGTACCAAGTGTAAACAAAGACAATATGTCAAATTATACAGGAAATAATAATAAAGAAGATTTAACAGATTCTACATATTATTATAAAGGACAACAAGATGATGATGACTTTGAAAAATTAGTATTAAATCCGGCAGCATTCGATTTAAAATTAATAAAGAGAATTGTTGAAGTAAATGGAACTAAAGTACCAGAAAGAATTGAAAGTGTTGATATAACAAACTTAGCAAATAAAACAGCAACAACAGCAACATATAAATTAAACAAAGAACCAGTATCTGTAAAAAAAGGAGATATTGTAAAATATACATTCAGAGTATATAACGAAGGAGATATTGATGGATATGCTTCAGAAATAACAGAAGATATTCCAAATGGATTAGAATTTGTATGGTCAGAAAAAACAGATGAAGAGCTAGATGCAGATACAACATTAACTGATGCTGAGAAAACAGCAATAAAATATAACCAAACAATTTGGGATTTTGGAACAGTAAATAAAGAAACAAATAAAGTAGAAACAATCAAAACAGATTATTTAGCAAAAGGAAAAGGTGCAGAGATTGCAACAGATAAAGCTAATTTAATAAAAGCATTTGATGCAACAAAAGCATATACAAATACAGTCAATGACAAAAATCCAGACTATAAAGAAGTATCTGTATATTTAAAAGTAACATCAGATGATACAACAGGAACAATAATAAGAAATGAAGCAGCAATCACAAAAGATTCAGATAGTAATGGAAATGAAGTAAAAGATAGAGACTCAGATACAGATAAATTGGTTAAATATGAAGATGATGAAGATTATGATAATGTAAAATTACAATCATTTGACTTAGCATTAAGAAAATTCATAATAGCTGTAAGTAGTGATACAAAAATCGAAGATACAGATTATTTAAAAAATCAAGACGGAACATATACAAGAGCACCAATAGTTGATACATCAAAATTAAATACAACAGATGCAAACGGAAAATTAATAACAACAGCAACATATAACCATACAAAAGAACCAGTTGAAGTAAATAAAGGTGACATTGTAGTATATATGTTAAGAGTATATAATGAAGGAGATATAAATGGTTATGCAAGTCAAATAAAAGACCATTTACCATCATACCTAGAATATGTTGAAGGTGATTTTAACAAACAATATGGATGGAAAGTATCAGAAGATGGAAGAACAGTAACAACAGAATATTTAGATAACCATATGATTGGAAAAACAACAACAAAAGAAGATGGAACAATAGTATTATCATATAAAGAAGTTCCAATTATGTGTAAAGTAAAAGACACAGCAAAAACTTCTGAAAATATTACAAATATTGCTGATATAACAATATACAAAGACGAAAACAAAAATTCAATAACAGATAGAGATTCATCAGAAAATAATGTAAAATTACCAAGTGATGAAGAACTACCAAAATACAAAGATGATGAAAAAGGTTCATATGTACCAGGTCAAGAAGATGATGATGACTTTGAAAAAGTAATAATCAAACCATTTGACTTAGCATTAAGAAAATTCATTACAGGAGTAAATGATAAACAAGTAACAAATAGAATACCAGAAGTAAGCTATGACAAAGAAAATAATAAAATAACATATAATCATACAAAAGACCCAGTAGAAGTTGTAACAAACGATACTGTAGTATATACAATAAGAGTATATAACGAAGGTGAAGTAGATGGTTATGCATCTAAAATTTCTGATGACTTACCAGCTGGACTAGAATATTTACCAGAAAATGAATTAAACAAAGAATATAGATGGATTATGTATGACAAAGATGGAAAAGAAACAACAAACGTTTCAGAAGCAGTAAAAATAACAACAGATTACTTATCAAAAGAACAAGGCGAAGCTAGAATGAAAGAAAATACAGAAATAAAAGAAAATCCAGCATTGTTAACAGCTTTTGATAGTAGTAAAGAAATATCAGAAACAAATCCAGATTATGCAGATGTTCAAGTAGCATTTAAGGTTGTAGAACCAAATACATCAGATAAAATAATAATAAACTCTGCACAAATATCTGATGATACAGACAAAAACGGAAAACCGGTAGACGATATTGACTCAGTTCCAGATAAATGGAATGATGGAGAAGATGATCAAGATAAAGAATATATTAAATTAACATATTTTGACTTAGCATTAAGAAAATGGGTTACACAAGCAATTGTAGTGGAAAATGGAAAAGAAACTGTTACACAAACAGGACATACACCAGAACAAGACCCAGAACCAGTTGTTAAAGTTGAATTAAATAGAAAAAAATTAAATTCATTAACAGTTAAATTTAAATATTCAATAAGAGTAACAAACCAAGGTGATATTGCAGGATATGCAAAAGAAATCACAGACTATGTACCAGAAGGATTAAAATTTGTAGCAGAAGACAACAAAGGATGGACAGATGAAGGAAATAATGTAATATCAACAAAATTATTAGAAAACAAATTATTACAACCAGGAGAAAGTGCAGATGTAGAAGTTACACTTACATGGATTAATGGAAAAGACAATTTAGGACTAAAAACAAATATTGCTGAAATATCTAAAGATTACAATGAAAAAGGAGCACATGATATAGATTCAACTCCAGACAATAGAGTACCAGGAGAAGATGACCAAGATTATGCACCAGTATTAATTTCAATAACAACAGGTCAAGCAAGAATTTATTTCACATTAGGATTTGTTGTATTAATCACAATAGCAGGTGGAATAGTCTTAATTAAGAAATTTGTTTTATAAAATTTAAATGAGAAAGATTTATGATGATCTTTCTCATTATTTATGTGTTTGATAATAAATTTTAAGTAAAACATTTACTTTTAAAAATTGGTGTGTTATAATTTTTTTAAGTTTAATATAGAGGTGAAAAAAATGAATCAAATACTTTCTACAAATATGCCAAGCAATAATAATAGTAGAAAAAATAATAAAATGCCAACTGACATAAAAAATGTTTTAAAAGTTTTTGCAATAATTTTAATTGTTTTTGGTGTTTTAATAATAGGAGTAAGCTTTTATGCAGTTTATAAAAAACAAAATGGAGCAGAAAAAGAAGTAGCAAAACCAACAATTTCATTAGAAAATAAAACAGATACGACAATTTTATTAAAAGTTATGGGACAAGAAAGAAATATAGCCCAAGTATCATACGGATGGAATGATGAAGAAAAGAAAGTAATAGAAGGAAATAACAGAAAATACATAGAAGAAGAAATTTCTATACCATCAGGAAAAAATACATTATATATAGTAGTAACTGATGAAAATGGTCAAGAAATTCCATATCAAAAAGAATATGAAATACAAAGCAATATAAATTTAGAAGTTTCAGGAAACAAAATAAAAATTAAATATGAAGGTGAAAATGAGATTTCTTATATGACATATAGATGGGATGACGGAGAAGAAACAAAAATAGATATAAATGATACAAAAATAGAGCAAGAAATAGATGCTGTAAAAGGATTACATACATTAACAGTAATTGTTGTAGATACAAATAATAATACAGAAACAAAAGTACAAAAGATTAATGGTGTTGAAAAACCAAAATTAGAGATTGATGTAGATGAAGATAAAAAACATTATGTAATTACAACACAAGATGATACTGGACTTCAAAAAATTGAAATAAGATTAAATCAAGATGATAGTCAAAAATTCTTAATCAATATAGAAGGAAAAACAGAATATAACTGTACATTACCAATGGAATTACAACAGGGAGATAACTTAATAGAAGTTACTGTATATAACACAAATGGAGTAACAGAATATAGAGCAGGAAAATTTGTAAAACAATAAATTTTCAAAAGGGGAAGAAATTGGAAACAAATCTATTTAATTTATGGACGTATTTTATCATATATTCTATCTGTGGCTGGATTTTAGAAAGTGTATATAGAAGTTTTAGAGAGAAAAAAATAATAAATACCGGATTCCTAAATGGACCCATGTGCCCTATATATGGAATAGGTGCTATAATAATGATACTATTTTTAGGAAAATTTAGTAAAAATATTATAGTACTTTTCCTGGTGTCATTTATTGTTTTATCAATATGGGAGTATATTGTAGGAGTATATTTAGAAAAGACATTTAAAACTAAATATTGGGATTATTCTGATCACAAGATAAATATAAAAGGTAGGGTATGCTTATCAAATTCAATATGTTGGGGGATATTAGGTGTATTATTTATAAAATATATACATCCTTTTATCAAGCATGAAATATCTTTAATAAATCTAAACGTTTTAAAAGTTATTGTTTTAATCATAACTTTGATATTTGTTATAGATACAATTATGAGTATAGTAAAAACAAAGAATATAAAAGAAACATTACAAAAAGTAGAAGAATTAAATAATCAAATAAAAGAAAAATTAGAAGAACTGAAAAAAATCAAAACTAAAAAGGAAACTAATGACATAATTAGTAAGAATAAATTAAGTATAGAAAAATTAAAGAAAAAGAAGAACAGATTACTTAGAAGTTTATATTGGCGAGTATATAGATTAAAGAAAGCATTCCCAACATTAGATACAAAAGAGATTAGAGAGATATTAGAAAAGAAAATAGAAGTAATGAAAAAATCTCAAAAAAAATAGCAAAGGAGAAAAAATGGTACAAGAAATTTATATAATAGATGATGACGAAACATCTATATTAGTATTTAGAGAACTATTCAAAAATGATTCAGAATTTAAATTTATCAATGTCAAGTCAGAAAATATTGATCAAGCATTAAAAAATATACCTTCAATTATTATTATAAATGAAGATGCTGTTGATGTAGATATTGTTAAATTATGTGAAAAAATTAGAAACGATGATGACAATAGTATAACTCCAATTATTGTAGTATCATCAAATTCAAGCAAAGAACACAGAATTCAAATTTTAAAAGAATCAGTAGAATATTATATCAAAAAACCAGTAAATGCACAGTATTTATATTATACAATAAAAAATTTAAGTAGATTATTAACAATTAATAGAAGAATTAGTCCGTTAACGGGATTACCTGGAAATGTTCAAATACATGCAGAACTAAAGAAAAGGATATCAAACAGAGAACAATTTTCAGTATTGTATTTAGATTTAGATAATTTTAAAGCATATAATGATGTATACGGATTTTTAAAAGGTGATCAAATCATAAAATTTACAGCAGATACTATTGTTAGATGTGTGCATGAATATATACATGAAGGAGCATTTGTTGGACATATTGGTGGAGATGACTTTATAGCTATTGTTCCAATATTACAATGTGATGAAATTTGTAAAAGTATTATAGCAAACTTTGACGCCAATGTTACAAAATTCTTTACAGATGAAGATGTAGAAAAAGGGTATATTGAAGTTGCCAATAGAAAAGGAATTATAGAACAGTTTCCATTAACAGCTATATCTATAGGGGTTGTAGAAGCTGATGAAGGAAGATTTAATAATATGCTTGAAATTGGTGAAATTGGAGCACAAGTAAAACACAGTGCAAAATCTGTTATAGGTAGTAGTTATTTTATCGATAGGAGAAAAAAATAGAAAATTGCAAATTAACAAGTTTGCAATTTTTTTATAATAAAAATAAAAGAAAGGAGAAAATAATATGGATTTAACTTTAGATGTTGAAAATTACAAGTTAAACATAAGAACAGGAGGTGTAATTATACATAATAATAAAATATTGGCTCATAGAAATATAAATAAAGATTATTATTGCATTCCAGGAGGAAGAGTTGAAATTGGCGAAAGCTCAAGTAAAACAATAAAAAGAGAAATAAAGGAGGAACTAGGAAAAGAGATAGAAAATATAGGATATATTGCTACTATTGAAAACTTTTTTGAAATGGAAGGTAAGAAATATCATGAAATATATTTTTTACATGGAATAGAATTTGAAAATGAAGATGATAAAAAAATCGAGTATACTATGCATAATATGGAGGGAAAAGATTTTTTACAATATGAATGGCTAGATTTAGATAAAATAGAAGAATATAATATACTACCAAAATGTATAAAAAAGATAGTAAAATCTAAATCTTTTCCAGTACATGTGATTAATGATGATTAAGATAAGAGTGTAGATAAAATGTTAAAAATATATAATTTAAAAGATAAACAAGAATATATTAAAGAAATTTCAATACTAACTCAAAAAGAGTGGGGAGCAAGAAATTTATCTTTAAATGAATTTGAAAATATTAAATGATGCAATTTTAAAAGAAGCAAAAAGAAGAAATATAAAGAAAATATATTTAAAAACAACATTGGAAAATTATTATGAAAAATTTGGAGCTAAATATTTAGAAGATTTAAATGAAAAAGAAAAACTATATTATTTTGATTTATGAAGAAATTTCATTTTTGATAGAATAAAATAAAAAACTCTTAATATTTTGTATTAAGAGTTTTTTATTTTAGGAGAGAAAAAATGTTTATTATTAACAAAAAAAGAATTAGTTTTATTTTAGTTTGTTTTTTACTAGGAATACTAGTATACTCTTGCAAAGGAATGAAAATAAACACAAAAGAAAACAGTGAAATAGAAGAAACAACAGCCACACCTGTATCAGGAAAAGTAGTAGTTTTGGATGCAGGACATGGAACACCTGATGAGGGAGCACAAAGTAGCAAAGGGACAACAGAAGCAGAAACAAATTTAAAAATAGCACTAAAAGTACAAAACTTATTAGAACAAAGTGGAAGCACTGTAATATTAACACGTTCAGATGAAAAAGCAATATATGACTTAGAAAAATCAACATTAAAAGAAAAGAAAATATCTGATATCAGAAATAGAGTGAAGATAGGGAATAGTTCAAGTGCAGATATATTTGTAAGTATTCATCTAAACAAAATACCACAACAACAATATTGGGGATGGCAATGTTTTTATAGTAGTAAAAATGAAGAAAGTATGAAATTAGCCAAAATATTGCAATCAAGTCTAAATGATGCAATACAAAAAGAAAATAAAAGAGTGGCAATGAAATTAGACACAGTATATATAATGAAACATGTAGAAATTCCAATATCGATAGTAGAATGTGGATTTTTATCAAATCCTGAAGAAGAACAACAATTACTTGAAGATGAATATCAAAACAAATTAGCCTGGGGAATTTATAATGGAATAATAGAATATTTTAATAAATAAATAAAATATGAATATATAAAACCACTAAAACATATTAATATGTTAGGTGGTTTTATGTTTTTAGTTTTTAGTAAAGAAAAAATATATACATATGTAATATCAATATTGACTGTTTTTGTCTTGTTCTTTGTTTCAAGTACAATGAAAAATTCTTTAAATAACAGTGTTGAAACATCAGCAAATACAGAAAAAATGTTACCAATTTATAATGTGAATACAGAAGAAAATAAAGTAAGTTTAACAATGAATTGTGCATGGAATGCAGATGATATAGATAAAATACTAGAAGTATTAAATCAAAACGATGTAAAAATAACATTTTTCATGGTAGGAGATTGGATAGAAAAATATCCAGAAGCGGTCAAAAAGATAAGTGATGCAGGTCAAGAAATACGGAAGTCATAGCAACACCCATCCACATGTTAATAATCTAAGTTATGAAAAAAATATAGAGGAAATAGAAAAAAGCAATGATAGACTAGAAAAAGTAATAGGAAAAAGAACTAACTTATATAGGGCACCATATGGAGAATATAATAACACAGTAATACAATCCGCCAAAGATAAGGGATATTATACAATACAATGGAGTTTAGATACATTAGATTATACTGGGTTAACGGGTGATGAGATGTGGAAGAGATTAAATGGAAAAATAAAAAGCGGTGATATAGTATTGATGCATAATGGAACAAAGCATACAGCAGATTCATTAGAAATGATAATAAAAAACATAAAAGAAAAAGGACTTTCAATAGTACCAGTATCGGAATTAATATATAAAGATAATTACAAAATTAATTCTGCAGGAACACAAATAAAAGAATAATGTATATAATTTTTGCATAAAGTGTATAATTAATCATAGAAATAATTACGGAAAGTAAGGAAGAATCTACATTTTTTAGAAAAAATTAACTTTTTATGTAGACAAAACCAAAAAAATGATGTATAATTATAAATGTAGTTAATGTGAATGCAAAAAGATAAAGATACAAATAAGTTGATTGTTAACAAAAATAAACAATAACTTATACAAAATAAGGGAGGAAAAGAAATTGGATACAAATTATTTAGAAAACAACTATTTAACATTAGTTGGAAAAGTAACAGGAGAGAAAAAATTCAGTCATGAAATTTATGGAGAAAGATTTTACGTATTTAACTTAGAAATACCAAGATTAAGTGGAAATGCAGATATTATTCCAATAACAGTATCAGAAAGAATAGTAACAGATGAAATGTTAATGCAAGGTAAAAAATTATTAGTAAAAGGACAATTTAGATCTTATAATAGTTATGATAATGAAAAAAATAGACTAATATTAACAGTATTTGCAAAAGACGTATTAGAAGTAGAAGATAATCAAGAAGATGAAGAAAATGAAATGACTAAAAAAGATATGGTAACAAATGAAGTTGTTTTAGTAGGTTATATTTGTAAAAAACCTATTTATAGACAAACACCATTTGGAAGAGAAATTGCAGATATATTATTAGCAGTTAATAGAGCTTATAATAAATCAGACTATATTCCAACAATTGCTTGGGGAAGAAATGCAAGATTCTGTCAAAATCTTGAAGTTGGAACTAAAGTAAAATTAGTAGGTAGAGTTCAATCAAGAATGTATGAAAAGAAATACGAAGATGGAACAGTAGAAAATAGAGTAGCATATGAAGTATCTATCGGAAGTTTAGAAATAGTTGAAGATGAAGATAAAGTAGAAGAAAAAGAAAATGAAAATCAAGAAGCTGTATAGATTATAAAAGAAAAGGGAAACCTTTTCTTTTTTTTGTAATATTTCCAAAAGTGTATTTTTTATGAAATAACTAGATTTTTTAAACCAAGTTTGGTATAATGATGAAAACAAAAAAGAAGGGAAAATTACATATGAATAAAAAAGAAAAACAAAAACAAAGTAAAAAGAAAATAGACTTTAAAAATATAAATGTAAATTTTACAATATTAGCAGTTATATTAATTGCAATATTCTGTATATCAATAACACCCGTTACATTTCAAAATGATACATATTATACAATAAAAATAGGTGAATATATTAAAAATTTTGGAATAGATATGATGGACCATTTTTCATGGCATGAAAATTTAAGTTATACATATCCACATTGGTTATACGATTTTTTAACATATTTAATTTATTCAGTATTTGATTTTAAGGGGATATATATAACAACATGTATATTGTCTGTTATATTAGGAATTTCAATCTTCTTTGTAAATAGTAAATTAACTAAATGCAAATCAATATCTTTTATTATAACATTAGGAACACTATATATGATAAAAGCTTATATTGCAGCAAGAGCACAATTAGTAACATTTATATTATTTATATGGACAATATATTTTATAGAAAAATTTATAGAAGATAGAAAAATTATAAATGCAATAGCATTAGTAGTTATATCACTATTAATAGCAAATCTACACGTAGCAGTATGGCCATTTTTCTTTGTACTATTTTTACCATATGTAGCTGAATATTTTGTAGCAGTTATTGCTGATACAATAATTTATAAAAAATTAATTATTAGAAATTTAAAAAATAAAATAAAAAGATTATCTAAGAAAACAGAAAATGAAGAAAAAGTAAAAGAATTAAAAGAAAAATTACAAAATTTAGAAAATAAAGTTGCTAAAATAAAAATAAAAAGAGAAGAAGAAAATAAAAATCCATATAAGATAATAATAAAAAGAAAAGAAAATGCTAAATGGTTAATATTAATAATGATAATATGTATATTAATGGGATTTATAACTCCAATAGGAAATACACCATTTACATATTTATATAAAACAATGCAAGGAAATACTACGCAAAATATAAGTGAACATTTACCATTAACATTAGCAAACAATATTGATGCGATGTGCATGTTAATTGTATTTTTAGCAATATTAATATTTACAAAAACAAAGATAAGATTATCAGATTTATTTATGATTTCTGGACTATGTTATTTAATGTTTTCAACAAGAAGACAACTTTCTATGTTTGCATTAATAGGTTCATTAGTATTAACAAAATTATTTATAGATATGATAAAAAGATATGCAAAAGATGGAATAAAACAAGCTGAAGAGGTCACTAAAAACATAGGAGTAGCAATAAGTTTAACAGTTTTAGTTGTTTTAATATGTTATTATTATATAAAACCAAAAATGGATGATGAATATGTTGATACTAGTTCATATCCAGTTGCAGCATGTGACTATATTCTTAATAATATGGACTTAGAAAACGTTAAATTTTATAATGAATATAACTATGGAAGTTATATGCTATTTAGAGGAATTCCTGTATTTATAGATTCAAGAGCAGATTTATATGCACCTGAATTTAGTGGAAATTCAAATGAAGATATATTTACAGATTTTATAGATACATCATCAATAGGAACATTCTATGAAGATACATTTGAAAAATATCATATAACACATGTAATTTGTTATAAAAAGTCAAAAATGAACATGATAATAACCAAAACAAAAGATGAAAATTATAAAGAATTATATTCAGATGACAACTTTGTTATATATGAAAGGTTAAATGCAAATGAATAAAAATAATAAAAAATATTTAGGTATAACAGTATCAATTATTATACTGGTAATTATAGACCAACTTTTAAAAATCTTTATTTTAAAAGTTGGTAATAAAACTTTAATAGAAGGAATTTTAAGTTTAAATATTACAGAAAACAAAAATGGAACATATGGAATAAATTCAAATTCTACAATAACATATGTATTAACAAATTTAGTTGTTATTGTTATAGCGTATAAGTTTATAACTAGTCAAAACCAATTTGTTGATAAAAAAACGAAAATATTCTTAACTTTAATAATTGCTGGAGGAATTAGCAATAGCATAGATAGAATATTTAGGGGATATGTAGTTGAATTTGTAAATATTATAAAATTGCCAATATTTAATTTAGCCGATATTTATATTTTAATAGGATGGGTATCAATGGTTGCAATTTTTACAGTATTTACAGCACATGAGATAAAAAATAGAAGAATTGAAAAAGAAAATAAAAGTAAAAAGGAATGAAAAATTTGCAAAAAATAAAAATTGAAAATAATGAAGTAGGAAAAAGAATAGATGCAATTTTGGCATCCAAAATAGATGCATCAAGAGTTACTGTACAAAGATTAATAGAAGAAGAAAAAATATTAGTTAATGGAAAAAAAACAAAAGCATCATATAAAATTCAAAATGCAGATAGTATCGAAGTAGAAAAAGAAGAACCACAAGAAATAGAATTAAAAGCACAAGAAATACCTCTTGAAATTTTATATGAGGATAATGATATCATTGTAGTAAATAAACCTAAAGGTATGGTGGTACATCCAGCTAATGGTAATCCAGATGGTACACTTGTAAATGCAGTAATGGCGATTTGTAAGGATTCTCTATCTGGAATTGGAGGAGAAATAAGACCTGGAATAGTACATAGATTAGATAAAGATACATCAGGTGCTATAATTGTTGCAAAAAACGATAAAGCACATATAAATATGAGTGAACAAATAAAAAATCATGAAGTAGAAAAAACATATATAGCTTTAGTAAAAGGTTTTGTAAAAGAAAATGAAGCAACTATAAATATGCCAATAGGAAGAAGTACAAAAGACAGAAAGAAAATGGCTGTAAATAAAAATGGAAAAAATGCTGTAACACATTTTAAAGTTATAGAAAGATTTGGAAATTATACACTTTTAGAAGTGAAAATTGAAACAGGAAGAACTCATCAAATAAGAGTACATTTATCACAAATAGGATACCCAATAGTTGGAGATACGGTATATTCTAATGGAAAAAATGAATGGGGAATAAAAGGACAATGTTTACATGCAAAATCATTAAAATTTAACCATCCAATAACAGGGAAAGAAATGTTTATTGAAGCACCAATTCCGAAATATTTCCAAGATGTAATAGAAGAATTGCAAGGAAGAGAGAATAATGGAAGAAAATAAAATAAGATTACAAAAATTTTTAGCAGGTAGTGGGGTAGCATCAAGAAGAAAATGTGAAGAATTAATTTTAGAAGGAAAAGTAAGTGTAAACGGAAATGTGGTTACAGAACTTGGAACAAAAATTGATCCAACTGTGGATAAAGTTACATATTGTGGAAAACTTATACAAAATAATGAAAAATTTGTATATATATTACTAAATAAACCAATAGGATATGTAACAACTGCCAAAGACCAATTTAATAGAGATACAGTTTTAAATTTAGTAAAAGTAAAAGAAAGAGTTGTACCTGTAGGAAGACTTGATATGTACACATCAGGTGCACTAATTTTAACAAATGATGGAGATTTTGTGTATAAAGTAACACACCCAAAACATGAAATAACCAAAACATATACAGTAACAATTAGAGGTATTGTTACTAATGAAGAGGTAGAAAAATTGAGAAATGGTGTGATTATAGATGATTACAAAACTCGTCCAGCTAAAGTAAAAATATTAAAAACGGATGAAGAAAAAAATATATCAAGACTTGAAATAACTATACATGAGGGAAAAAATAGACAAGTTAGAAAAATGTGTGAAGCAGTTGGGAGAAATGTTGTAGCATTACACAGAAGTAAAATTGGAGATATTGGAGTAAAAGATTTAAAAATAGGAAATTGGAGATATTTAAGTGATAAAGAAGTAAATAGATTAAAATTATAATAAACTATTGAAAAAAAACACTAAAAACTATATAATAATAAAAACAAAAGAAAAGGGAGAAAAATCACTAATGAAACAATCAAATTTTATAGAAAACTTACAAGTTGGAGAGAATGTAAAAGGGATTGTAAAAAACATTAAACCATATGGAGCGTTTGTTGATATTGGATATGGAAAAGTTGGATTAGTATATATAGAAGACTTATCTGTTGCAAGAATAAAAACACCATATGAGAGATTAAAAATAGGACAAGAGATAAATATTAAAGTAAAAGAAATAAACAAAGAAAATGGAAAAATAAATTTATCATATAAAGAAATGTTTGGAACGTGGGAAGAGAATGCGGATAAATTTAAAAAAGGTATGCATGTTAATGGGATTGTAAGAGAAACAGAAAAAAATAAAAATGGGATTTTTATTGAATTGTTGCCTAATTTAGTTGGAATGGCAGAGTATAGAAATGATCTTACATATGGTCAAAACATAAATGTAGTAATTAAAAAAATTGATTATAATAAAAAGAAAGTAAAATTATCATATTATTAAATAAAAAGGGAGGAATAAAAATGGTAGAAGATAATCAAATAAAAGCACAAGTGTCACCATTTGCAATAAGAGAAGGAGAAATAAAAACATTTGATGGAAAAGATGGTTATGTATCTATGAATCAAATTGTACACAAAATAAACATAGGTCATATAACAGACATTCATTTTGCAATATTAGATTTAGTAAATGAATTTGAATTTATAACATCAAGACAATTATATCAAATGCTAGAAATTAAAGGAATAGATCCAAAATCACAAGACAAATTAAACAACAAATTAGATGCACTAGTAAAATCAAAAATATTAACTAGATATTATTTTACTTCTGATGAAGGAAAAGGAATTTATAGAATTTATTGTTTAGAAAAAATGGGAAAATACTTACTAACATCAAAAGAAACTGAATGTAAATGGCAACCATCAGATAATACAAAACCAGTTCCAATGATTAAAAAGAGATTAGCTGGAAACCAAGTACTAATAGCTTATTTAAGAAAAGTAAAAGCATTTGATAGCTATGTAGTAAAACCAGCATTAACAGCAAAAACAGTAGGAAAAATATTTAAAGCAACAGGTGGAGCTGTAAAATTAACAAAAAACGGAAAATCAATTCAATTTTTATTTGAAGTATTTAGAAGAGAAACAGATTGGCAAAAAAAATTAGTTGAAAAAATGAATTTATATAAAGATTTCTACGAAAATTTCGTACCAGGGGATTCAGGATTTTCAGGAATTCCACAATTAATATTTGTATGTGAAGATGAAAAACATATGGCTGAATGCTTTAGAGAAATAGTAACAAACAAAGTAGAAATTCCACAAATTAAAATGTTATTTACAACAGATTTAAGACAAAATGAAGAAACATTAGCCAATACTCTAGTTGAGTTCAAATTGATTGATGGAAAATACAAAATGGAGAATGTTGAATTGAAATTAATTGGTTAATACATAATAAAAAAATTCTAGGAAATTCCTAGAATTTTTTTTGCTCTTTTTATATCATCATTATTTGCAACTCTTACATCTTCTAATTCATATTTAAGACCAAGCTCTTTCCACTTGTATTTACCCATATCATGATATGGTAGGATTTCTATTTTATCAACAGTTTTTAAACTAGAGATAAAATCTTTCAATTTTAATAAATCACTTTCATCATCAGTATAACCAGGAATAAGCACTTGTCTAATCCACATATGAATTCCATTATCACTTAAATATTTAGCAAAAGCTAATTCTCTTTCATTAGAAAATCCCACTAAATTTTTAGATTTAATTGGATCAATATGTTTAATATCTAAAAGTACTAAATCGGTTAATGATAATAAAGTCTTTATATCTTCAGTAATTGCAACCATACCAGATGTGTCAATACAAGTATGAATATTTTCAGCTTTTAATTTCTTAAATAATTCTATTAAAAATTTAACTTGTAGTAGAGGTTCTCCACCAGTTACTGTAACACCGCCATTGGGGTAGATGTAATTTTTATAGCGTAATATTTTATTGAAAACATCATCTAAAGATTCATAATTTCCACAATTCATATCCCATGTATCTCTATTGTGGCAATATTTACATTTTAGGTGACACCCCTGGAGAAAGATAACAAATCTTATTCCAGGGCCATCAACTGTACCAAATGATTCTATTGAATGAATTTTAGCATAATATCTTAAATCTAATTTTTCCATAACTTACTCCTTAGATTTTTTCGTGAATTGTTCTGTTTATAACATCTAATTGTTGTTCTCTAGTTAATTTTGTAAAGTTTACAGCATAACCAGAAACACGAATTGTAAGTTGTGGGTATTTTTCAGGATGATCCATAGCATCTAATAATAAACTTCTATCAAAAACGTTTACATTAATATGATGTCCTGTTTGTTTAAAGTATCCATCTAACATATTTACCATATTTGTAACTCTTTCATCTTCTGTTTTTCCAAGAGTTCCTGGTGTTATTGAGAAAGTATATGAAATTCCGTCTTCTGCTTGTTCAAATGGAAGTTTTGCAATAGAATTCATTACTGCTAAAGCTCCGTTTGTATCTCTACCGTGTAATGGGTTAGCTCCAGGTCCAAATGGTGCTCCAGCTCTTCTTCCATCAGGTGTGTTACCAGTATTTTTACCATAAACAACATTAGATGTTATTGTTAATATTGATAATGTTTGTTTAGAATTTCTGTAAGTTTGATGTTTTTGTAATTTTGTTAAAAATCTTTTAACAACACATACAGCAATTTCGTCTACTCTATCATCATCATTACCAAATTTAGGGAAGTCACCTTCTATTTTGTAATCAACTGCTAAACCAGTTTCATCTCTAATAACTTTTACTTTTGCATATTTTATAGCTGATAAAGAATCTGCAACAACAGATAAACCAGCAATTCCACAAGCCATTGTTCTTAAAATTTCTCTATCATGTAAAGCCATTTCAATAGCTTCATATGAATATTTATCATGCATATAGTGAATTGCATTTAGTGCTTTTATATAAATTTTTGCAACATATTCCATCATTTGGTCAAATTTTTCCATAACTTCATCAAAATCTAAGTATTCTGAAGTAATAGGAGCATATTCGGGGGTGATTTGTTTTCCGGAAATTTCATCTCTACCACCATTTATTGCATATAATAAAGTTTTAGCTAAATTTGCTCTAGCACCAAAGAATTGCATTTGTTTTCCTATTTTCATTGGTGAGACACAACAAGCAATACCGTAATCATCTCCTAATGTTATTCTCATTAAATCATCGTTTTCATATTGAATAGAAGATGTTTTGATAGATAAATCTGTTGTATATCTTTTAAATCCTTCTGGTAAATTATTTGACCATAAAACTGTTAAGTTTGGTTCTGGTGCAGGACCTAAGTTTTCTAAAGAATGTAGAAGCCTAAATGAGTTCTTAGTTACTAAAGTTCTACCATCAATTCCCATTCCACCGATACTTTCAGTTACCCAAACTGGGTCACCACTAAATAGTTCATTATATTCAGGAGTTCTTAAAAATCTAACTAATCTTAATTTCATAATAAAGTGGTCCATTATTTCTTGAGCTTCTTCTTCTGTTAATGTTCCATCTTTTAAATCTTTTTCTATATAAATATCTAAGAAAGTAGAAGTTCTACCTAAGCTCATTGCAGCACCGTTTTGGTCTTTTATAGCTCCTAAATAACCAAAGTATAGCCATTGAACAGCCTCTTTAGCGTTTGAAGCAGGATTAGAAATATCAAAACCATATTTTTGAGCCATTACTTTTAATTGTTCTAAAGCATCAATTTGTTCCTTTATTTCTTCTCTTTCACGGATTATTTCTTGAGTAAATTCATCAGTGTCTAATATTTCTAATTCTTCTTTCTTTTCTCCAATTAAAACATCAACACCATATAAAGCAACTCTTCTGTAGTCTCCTATAATTCTTCCACGACCATAACCATCAGGTAAACCAGTTATCAAATGGCTACTTCTAGCAGCTCTTATGTCTGGAGTATATACACTAAATACTCCATCATTATGTGTTTTTCTAATTGTATGGAATATTTTATCTACCTCAGGGTCAACTTCTCTATCATAAGCTTCGCAAGATTTTTCTACTATACGTATTCCACCAAAAGGCATAATTGCTCTTTTAAGAGGGGCATCTGTTTGAAGACCTACAATTTCTTCTAAATTTTTATCGATATAACCAGCATCATGTGCTGATACAGTAGAAACAGTTTTAGTATCTATATCTAAAACTCCACCTTTTGCTTCATGTTCTTTCTTGTATAATTCTAAAACCTCATCCCATAGTTTTTTTGTTTTTTCTGTTGCAGGTTTTAAAAAGTCTGAATTTCCTTCATATGGTGTGTAGTTCCTTTGAATGAAATCTCTTACGTTTATTTCGTGTTGCCAATCTCCACTTTCAAATTTTTCCCATTGTTTAAATTTCATAATTAACCTCCTTATTAATTTATTATTTACTTTTGATTCTATATTATAATAACATATGAAAAATTTATTGACAATAGAAAAAAGATTAAGTTTTTGTTACAAAACTTAATCTTATAATTTATTTAATATTAGGCTGTTTCTTAAAATTTTCTTCCAGTTGTAATTTAATTAAATCATTAGTTAAACGATTAACAATTTTCTTATTATAATCATTTAATTGAGAGTAATTTTCCAAAAATTTGTTATCAATTAAATCCATATATTCGCAAGAATCAGAATCGATTAAATCGCTGAATAAAAAATCTGAAGATATGTTCAATGCTTTGCAAAGATTTACAATAGTGTTTGCACTTCCAAAAGCAATACCACGTTCTAATTGACTAATATATCTTGGAGAAAGAGATAATTTTTCTGCAAGAGTTTCTTGAGTATAATTTGTTTTTGATCTAGCAAGTTTGATTTTCTTACCAATATTTTTTCTTAATCTTTTCTCATTATCATTCATATAGCCCCTCCATATATTCTTTTTAGAAAGTATAGCAATGAAAATATTAAAATAACACGAATTGTTAATACGATAATTGATAAAAATAAAACTATCAATGTTATAAAATTGTGGATAAAAAAAATTTTTTTTAGTAAAAAATGAAAAAATTTCCTAAAAACTATTGCAAAATTAAAAAAGTTATATTACAATTTACGTGAAGTGGAGAAAAGTGGTACAAAGTGGTAGAAAAGTGGAAAGAGGTGAAGACCATTGCTAATGGGTGAATATGAGCATTCTCTAGATGCTAAGGGCAGATTAATAATGCCAGCAAAATTAAGACAAGACATCGGAGAAAAATTCGTCTTAACAAAAGGTTTAGATGGATGTTTATTTGCTTTTTCACAAGAAGAATGGTTAAACTTTGAAACAAAATTAAAATCACTTCCACTATCTGATAGAAATGCAAGGAACTTTGTAAGATTTTTTCTATCAGGTGCTACTGAATGCGAAATAGATAAACAAGGAAGATTTTTAATCCCAAATAATCTAAGAGAAGCAGCAGAATTAGAGAAAGAAGCGGTAATAATTGGAGTAGGAACTAGACTAGAAATATGGAACAAACAAAATTGGGAAAAATGTGATGAAAATATTTCAGTAGATGAAATTGCTGAGAATATGACAATGCTTGGTATATAACTTGAAAAAGTTTATATAGATTTCCAAAGATTAAAGTACAAAAGATTATTGCTGAAGATAAAATTACCAAAGAAAATAAAACAAAAGAAAAACATACAAGAGAAAATTATACTAAAGATTTATAAAATACAAATGATTGCAAACAAAAGAAGAGATTACAAAAGAAATATTAACAAAAGAAAAAGTGTACAAGTTTGCAAAAAGGTTATCCTTTTTGCAACTATTACAAAAGACAAGATTACAAATGACCACTAAATACCAAAAGAAAAAACATAAATAAATTACAGCTGGTGAAATGCCAGCTGTATTCGATTAATTTGTAATTTTAAGAGGTGAAACATTGGAATTTAAACATAAACCCGTAATGTTAAAAGAATGTATAGATGGCTTAAATATAAAACCAAATGGCATTTATGTAGATGGAACATTAGGAGGCGCAGGACATAGCATGGAGATAGCCAAAAGGTTATCAGAAAACGGATTACTAATAGGAATTGATAGAGATGAAGATGCACTATGTGCTGCAAAGGAAAAATTAAAAGAATTTAAAAATATAAAATATGTAAAAGATAATCATGACAATATAAAACAAATTCTAGACAATATTGGAATTGAAAGTGTTGATGGTATTTTGTTAGATTTAGGAGTTTCTTCATATCAATTAGATGAAAGAAATAGAGGATTTAGCTATTTAGGCGAAAATGAATTAGACATGAGAATGGATAGAACACAAACTTTAACAGCTAAAGAAGTAATCAATACATATAAAGAAGAAAAATTAGCAGATATCATTTATCAATATGGAGAAGAAAGATATTCAAGACAAATAGCAAAAAATATTTGTGAGGTAAGAAAAAATAACGAAATAACAACTACAAAACAATTAGTAGAAATTATAGAAAAATCAATTCCAAAATCTAAGCAACATGATGGACATCCTGCAAAAAGAACATTTCAAGCAATTAGAATTGAAGTTAATGATGAAATAAAGCCTTTATATAATACTATAAAAGATTGTATAGATTGTTTGAAACCACAAGGAAGATTATGTGTTATAACATTTCATTCATTAGAAGATAGAGCTGTAAAAAATGCGATGTTAGATGCAAAAGGAAAATGTACATGTCCTAGTGATTTACCATATTGTGTATGTGGAGCTAAAACATTAGGAAAAATTATAACAAGAAAACCAATTATAGCTACAATGGAAGAACAAGAAGAAAACTCTAGAAGTAAAAGTGCAAAACTTAGAATTTTCGAAAAAATATAAGAACAAAGGAAAGAGGTGAGAAAAACTTATGGCATACGAGAGATATCAATATGAAACTAGTCCTAGAAAGTTAGAACCAAATTATAATAAAAAAAGAGAAAATTTTAAAATAGTGGAAGATATTCCAAGACAACAAATAAAAGTCTCTCAAAAACAAAGAAAAAAACAGTTCAAAATGACTGTTACAGTAGCAGCTTTATTTTTGCTACTTTTAACCATAAGTTGTAGAAACTCACAAATAGATAAGGAATTCAATAAAATTCAAAATCAAAAAAAGGAATTAGCGTCAATTCAAAAAGAAAATGAACAATTAAAAGTTAATATAGAAAATAGCTTAAATTTAAATAATATTGAAAAAGTAGCTAAAGAAGAATTAGGAATGCAAAAATTAACAAATAAGCAAATTGTTTATGTTTCACTACCTAAAAAAGATTGCGTAGAATCAGCAACAGAAAAAGTAGTAGTTGAAAAAGAACAAAATTGGCTTGAAAAATTATTTAGTAAATTTTTTAAATAAATGAAAACAAAAATATTAGAATATTTTTAAACACCTTTAATAAGATTTATTAGAGGTGTTTTTTATGGTTCAGACTAGTTTATCTACTAGAAAAAAGATGAGAAATATTTTATTTATTGTATTTTTAATAATTATTGTGTTAATTGGTAGAATAGGATATATTCAACTTATTCAAGGACCTGAATTGTCTGAACTCGCATATGAACAACAAACATTAGATAGAGCTATTAATCCAAAAAGAGGAACAATTTATGATTCAACTGGAACAATATTGGCAAAAAGTAGTACAGTTGAGACTGTAACTGTAAATCCGGGAAATATTAGCTCAGAAGATAAAGAAAATGTGGCAAAAAAACTATCAGAAATATTTGAATTGGATTACGAAAAAGTTTTGAAAAAAGTAACTAAAAGAAGTTCTATTGAAACTATAGCAAAAAAAGTTGATAAAGAAAAAGTAGATGAGTTAAGAAAATGGATGGAGGACAACAAGATAACGGTAGGAATTAATATAGATGAAGATACAAAAAGGTATTATCCACTTAATACTTTAGCTTCACAGATAATAGGTTTTTGTGGAAGTGACAATCAAGGATTAGATGGAATAGAAGCTAAATATGATAAGGAATTATCTGGAACTAAAGGAGCAATAAAAAGACATACAGATGCAAAAGGAGGAGAAATAGGAGAAGAAGGAGAGAGCTATGTTGCTGCAACTGATGGAAATGATTTAATACTTACAATAGATGTGAATATACAATCAATAGTAGAAAAATATTTAAAAGAAGCATGTATAGATAATCAATGTACAGACGGTGGGAATATAGTTATAATGAATCCACAAAATGGAGATATATTAGCAATGGCAACATATCCGAATTATAATTTAAATGAACCATATGAAGCATATACAGATGAACTAAAATCAAATTGGGAGAGTATGAGCCAAGAAGATAAAACTAAGAATTTACAAGCAGTTTGGAGAAATAGAGCAATTACGGATACATATGAACCAGGTTCTACATTTAAAACAATAACATCTTCTGCTGCAATAGAAGAGGGATTAGTAACTGATATTGACAAAAGTGGTCAATTTGCTTGTACAGGAGGAATTGAAGTCGCAGGTGTTAGAATAAAATGTTGGAGATATTATAGGCCACATGGAGCAGAAAGCTTAAGACAGGCTTTAATGAATTCTTGTAACCCAGTATTTATTGGATTGGGACAAAAAATGGGAGTTACAAAATATTATAGTTATCTTAAAAAATTTGGATTATTAAATACAACAGGGGTAGATTTACCAGGAGAGGCTGGAAGCATATTTTTAGCGGAAAATAAAGCAGGACCAGTTGAATTAGCTACAATAAGCTTTGGCCAAAGGTTTGAAATAACCCCACTTCAGTTAGTAACAGCGGTATCAGCAATAGCAAATGGAGGAGATTTAGTTCAACCAAGAGTAGTAAAACAAATCGTTGATAGTAAAACAGGAGAAAAAAGAGATATAGAAGTAAAGAAAAAGGGAAATGCAATTTCAAAGGAAACATCAGAAAAAGTATTAAGTATGATGGAATCTGTTGTATCAGAAGGAACTGGTAAAAATGCGAAGGTTGCAGGTTATAGAATAGGAGGAAAAACAGGAACGTCAGAAGATGGCGTTAATACAGGAAAATATGTTACATCTTTTATAGGAGTTGCGCCTATAGATAATCCACAATTAGTAATGCTTATAACTTTATATAATCCGACAGGAGAGGGAGGACACCAAGGAGGTGGTGTTGCAGCACCATTAGCAGGTCAAATATTTAGAGAAATTCTACCATATATGGAAATAAATCAAGGAAATGCAGATGAGGTAGAACAAACAGAACAATTATCAACGCCAGATATATTAGGAAAAAGTATAAGTGAGGCAGAAAAAATATTAAAAGAAAATAATTTGGAAATGGTTATAGAAAATAATCAAGATGAACAAAGTGAAATTGATAAAGAAAATACATTTATAACAGAGCAAACACCAAATGCGGGAATAGTTATTAATAAAGGAAGTAAAGTATATATAAAATATTAATTTGATATATGAAAGGTTGCTATATAATATTAAAAAATTGCCTAAAAACCCTATACAAAAAAGTAAATTAGTTATATAATGTAAAAAATTATAGGCAAAAATTTGGCTATAAAACGTATTAAAGTGAAAGGATGATTCTAAATGGAATTAAAGAAAATATTATTAGGAATTGAAGGAATTAAAGCAAAAGGAAATTTAGACTTGGATATTGAAGGAATTGAAAAAAATTCAAAAGAAGTTAAGAAAGGGTATATGTTTATAGCAATTAAGGGATTTTCAGTAGATGGACATCAATTTATTGAAAGTGCTATTGAAAATGGTGCTGTAGCAGTTATGATAGAAGAAGGATGTGATTTAAAATCTTTAAAAATACCAGAAGGTATAACTGTACTTATGGTAAAAGATACAAGAGAATCATTAGCAATATGTTCTGCTAATTTTTATGGAAATCCATCAAGAAAAATGAAATTAATAGGAGTAACAGGAACAAAAGGAAAAACAACAACAACTTTTATGATAAAAGAAATTTTACAAAGAGCTGGTAAGAAAGTTGGATTAATAGGAACTATTGCAACATATATTAATGATAAAAAAATAAAAGATAGTGATAGAACTACACCAGAAAGCTTAGAGTTACAACAAACTTTCAAAATGATGTTAGATGAAGGTGTTGAAGTTGTAGTAATGGAAGTATCTTCACAAAGTTTAAAATTACACAGAGTAGATGCTTGTGATTTTGATTTAGTATTATTTACAAACTTTTCAGAAGATCATATCAGTGAAAAAGAACATCCAGATATGCAAGATTATTTTAATTCAAAACTAAAATTATTTGAAATGTGTAAAAATGGAATAGTTAATGCAGATGACTTACATGGAGCAAAAATACCAAGATTATTTCCTGAAAGTAACATAGTAACATATGGAATTGATAATTTTGCAAATGTATTAGCAAAAGATATTACAATAACAAATTCATATGTTGATTTTAGAGTAAAAATAACGGACAGAAATGAAAGAGTAAAAACTGGGATACCAGGTAGATTTAGCGTATATAATTCATTAGCAGCAATTTGTGTTGCACAAAAATTTGGAGTTTCTCCTGAAATTATAAAAGAAGCTTTATTAGAAGTAAGAGTTCCAGGAAGATCAGAATTAGTTAATAATAAAAAAGAATTAACAATTATGATTGATTATGCACATTCACCAGAAAGTTTGCAAAATATATTACAAGCAACAAAAAGTTATACAAGAGGAAGAGTAATTAGTGTATTTGGTTGTGGTGGAGATAGAGACAAAGGAAAAAGACCAATAATGGGAGAAATATCAGGAAAAATAGCTGACTATACAATAATAACATCTGATAACCCAAGAACAGAGAAGCCAGAAGATATAGTAGAACAAATTGAAGCTGGAATAAAGAAAACAAAAGGTAAATATGAAGTTGTAGTAGATAGAGTAGAAGCTATTGAAAAGGCAATAAAAATGGCTAATAAAAAGGACATAATAATATTAGCAGGAAAAGGACATGAGCCTTATCAAGAAATAAATGGAGTGAAATATCCATTTGATGAAAGAATTATAGTAAAAGAAATAATAGAAAAATTAGATAATAAAAAGAAATAAAAGACAAAAAAACAAAAATAGAAAGGTTTGATAAAATTGGATTTTGAGATAAAAATATTGCTTATAACTTTTGCAATCTCAGTAATTTGTGGAATAATAACAATACCAATATTAAAAAAATTAAAAGTAGGTCAAATAGAAAGAGATGATGGACCAGCATCACATTTGAAAAAACAAGGAACACCAACAATGGGAGGAATAATAATGATAGTTGCAATAATTATTGCAACTACAGGTTCTTACATATTCTTTTCATTAACTGGAAGTGAAGAGATGAGTAAAAAATTTTTACCACTATTATTAATCACAATA
Organism: uncultured Clostridia bacterium; assembly: GCA_934130705.1. The sequence goes on along the minus strand of CAKOYL010000001.1, from coordinate 89,641 downwards.
TGTTTTGGAATGATTGGATTTATAGATGACTTTAAAAAATTAGTATTAAAAAATACAGATGGTTTAAAACCAAAATATAAAATGTTGGGGCTATTAATTATAGCTGTTATATATGTTCTATTTTTAGTGTATGGTTTGAAAATGGGAACTGAAACATATATACCAATTATTAAAACTTATATTAATATTCCAATTTATTTATATATACCACTAGCGATTTTAGTAATACTTGCAACAACAAATGCAGTTAATTTAACAGATGGGGTAGATGGATTATCATCAAGTGTTTCTTGTTTAATTATAACTTGTTTAACTGTAATAGGAATTAGTCAACAAATTTATGAAGTATCAATATTTGGTAGCATAGTAATAGGTGCAACTTTAGGATTTTTGATGTTTAATTTACATCCAGCAAAGGTATTTATGGGAGATACAGGATCTCTAATGTTGGGTGGAGTAATATCAGCAATAGCATTATACTTAAAAATGCCGTTATTATTGATATTAATAGCAATAATACCTGTATTAGAAACATTATCTGATATAATTCAAGTAATGTATTATAAAAAAACAGGAAAAAGAATATTCAAAATGGCACCATTACATCATCATTTTGAATTATCAGGATGGAAAGAAAATAAAATAGTAGTAGTATTTTCTTTAGTTACATTAGTTGCGTGTGCAATAGGCTTAAAAATAATATAATACAAAAGTTATAAAAACTCGTTAGGAGGTTTTTGAATGGCAAAAAAGAAAAAAGAAAAGAATTTTTCAAGTTTCTTAAATAATCCAATAGATTTTACACTTGTCATAACAATTCTATTACTTTTGGGAATAGGATTAGTTATGGTTTTATCAGCAAGTTCACCATCAGCACTTTCTGAAAGTGGGAATAGTTATGCTTATTTTTCAAAACAATTAATATTTGCAATTTTAGGATTGTTTGCAATGGCATTTATATCTAAAATAGATTATAGATTTTATCAAAAATTTTATAAACATGCTTGGATTCTTTCAGTTATTCTACTAGTAGCAGTAAAAATAATTGGGAAAGAAGTAAATGGAGCCAAAAGATGGATATCTGTAACAGAAACATTATCATTTCAACCATCAGAAGTAGTTAAATTTTTGATGATAATATTTTATGCTGGGATTTTAGTTAAAAATAGAGATCAATTAGGTTTATATGGAAAAGGATTTATAAAACATTGTTTATTTTTAGCACCAATAATTGGTTTATTGTTATTAGAACCACATCTTAGTGCTTCAATGGTTATAATAGGAATTGTATGTATAATGATGATTGTAGCTGGGTGTAAATTTAAGCATTTCTTATTTACTGGTTTAGGATTAGGAACACCATTATTAGGAGCAGCAATAGCATTATCACCATATAGATTAGAGAGATTTGTAACATTCTTAGACCCTTGGAAATATGCTAAAGATGAAGGATGGCAAGTAATTCAAAGTTTATATGCAATAGGGTCTGGAGGATTGTTTGGTGTAGGATTAGGTGATAGTAAACAAAAATATTTATATATACCAGAACCACACAATGATTTTATATTTTCAATATTAGCAGAAGAATTAGGATTTTTTGGGTGTGCAGTAGTTTTAATATTATTTGCAATATTCATATGGAGAGGAATTCTAATTGCAATGAAAGCACCAGACATGTTTGGAAGTTTATTAGCAACAGGTATTACAGCATTAGTAACAATACAAGTAATAATAAATGTAGCAGTTGTAACATCATCAATGCCAGCAACAGGAATGCCATTACCATTCTTTAGTTACCGGTGGAACAGCCTTATTTATATTACTGTGTGAAATGGGAGTATTATTAAATATTTCAAGAGCAGGAGCAAAATAGGGAAAAGGGCTGTACCTTTTTCCTATCATTTTTTACCTAAATATAAAGGAGAAAAAGTTTGAAAAATAATTGTAAAATACAATATTTTTAATCAAATTTTGTGCCTTGAAAGAAAGGAATGACAGAAAATATGAAAGTAATTATAGCAGCAGCAGGAACAGCTGGACATATTAATCCAGGTCTTGCAATAGCAAATAAAATAAAAAAAGAAGAAAAAGATTCAAAAATAATGTTTATTGGAACAACAAGAGGACTAGAAAATGATTTAGTACCTAGAGCAGGATATGAATTGAAAACAATAGATGCTTATGGATTAAGTAAAAAATTAACAATAGAAAATATAAAAAAGATGTATAAAACATTAAAAGGATATGGAGAAGCTAAGAAAATAATAAAAGAATTTAATCCAGATGTCGTAATAGGTACAGGGGGATACATATGTGGAGCAACAATTTCAGCTGCACATAATTTAGGAATTCCAACTATATTGCATGAAAGTAATGCTTTTCCAGGAAAAGCAGTAAAAATGTTAGCAAAAAAAACAAATACAATATTAGTTTCATTTGAAGATGCAAAAGATAGAATAAAAAATGCAAAAAAAATTGTTTTTACAGGTACACCAGTAAAAATTGTAAAAAAAGATTATAGTATAAATGAGAAAAGTGAAATAATAAAAAAAGCAGGTTTAGAGCAAATAAAACCAATAGTATTAATTTTTGGAGGAAGCCAAGGAGCACAGAAAATAAATGATGCAATATTAGGAATATTAAAAAATAAATTAAATTCAAATTATCAAATAATATGGGCAACAGGACCAAAACAATATGATAGAATAAAAGAAAGACTTGAAGATAATAATGTATATATAAATCATTTAGAAAATGCCAAAATAGTTCCATATATATATAATATGGAAGAAATGATGAACGTAGCAGATTTAATAGTTGCTAGAAGTGGAGCCATGACAATTACAGAAATTTCTAATCTAGGAAAACCATCTATTTTAGTACCATTACCTAATGTAAGTGGAAATCATCAATTTTATAATGCAAAAGTTTTAGAAGATATTGGAGCAGCAAAAATAATATTAAATGATGAACTAAATTATAACAATTTGAATTCTACAATAGAAGAAATAGTATTAAATAAAAATAAAATAAAAGAAATGGCCCAAAAGGCATTAACAGTTTCAACAACAGATGTAGAAGATAAAATTTATAAAGAAATTAAAAAGGTTATTGAGGAGAAAAAGGATGTTTAAAAACGTAAAAACAAAAATAATATTGATAAGTTTAATAATAGGAATTATAACTGTAAGTGTATTAGGAGGAATTTACTTAAAAACAACACAGAACTTGCTTGAATTTGCAAAACAAGATAATAATTTTTCAGATATAAATAATCAAATAAATATAATACAACAACAAACTCAAATAACTGTAATTGCAGCAATAGTAATGTTAATATTGGTAGCACTAATCATTACAAAAATATTATCAAAATTTGTAATTTATCCAAAAAATAAATTTATAAAAAGTGATGAAAAGACAGAATTAAAAGATAAACTTAGTGAAGTATCAACTAAAAAGAATCAAATTGAAACAATATTATTACATATGACAGATGGAATTATTGCATTTAATATGGAAGGAGAAATAATATTAATAAACCCAGCAGCAAAAAAATTTCTAAGTATAAGTCCAGAAGACAATAGCTTTAATGATATATTCAGAAAATATGAAATTGATATTAACATGGAAAAAATTATTTATTTAGAAACATGGACATCAACAGAAAAAAGATTTCAAGTAGATGATAGATATGTAAAAGTATTTTTTGCACCATTTAAGGATGAAGAAGATAGACCAGATGGAGTAATAGCAGTTATTCAAGATATTACAGAACATGTAAAATTAGACAATATGCAAAAAGAACTTGTAGCAGATGTATCACATGAACTAAAAACACCAATTACTTCAATAATGGGGTATGCTGATACTTTATTAGAAGGTGGATATGACGCAGAAACACAAGAAAAATTTTTGAATGTAATAGCATCAGAATCAAGAAGAATGGCAAGATTAGTAACAGATTTATTAACATTATCAAGATATGATAGTAATAAGAAAAAAACACAAAAAGAAGCATTTGATTTAGGAGAATTAGTAAAAAAATGCCAGGAAAAATTAGCAATACAAATTAAAAAGAAAAATCATACAGTAAACTGTTTTGTAACAGCAGATGTACCACTAGTTTATGCAGACAAAGATGACATAGAAAGAGTAGTTTTAAATATTATGACAAATAGTATAAAATATACTCAAGATGGTGGAGAAATCAAAATTTATGTAGGATTTGTATATAATGACGCATATATAAAAATTTTTGATAATGGAATAGGAATTCCTGAGGAAGATTTATCTAGAATCTTTGAGAGATTTTATAGAGTGGACAAGGCTCGTACTAGAGAAATGGGTGGTACTGGATTAGGCCTTTCAATAGCAAAAGAAATATTAGATAAAAACGGTGGAAGTATTGATATAAAAAGTAAAGTAGGAGAAGGTACAGAAGTTGTAATTAGAATTCCTACAAAACAATAGAGATTAGAATTTTGCGACTGTAGAGAGCAAGTTAATATAATGGCTCTTTAAGTCGCAAAACTTTTTGCAACTATTTATTGCTATTTAAGGAATTTTAATGTATAATTGTAAAAGAATTTAGAAAAATAGGAGAGATAATAAATGAGTCCAAAAGTTAAAGATATATTAGAATGGGTATACTGCATAGTAATAGCAGTAGTATTAGCATTATTATTTAGATTTTATATAGGAACACCAACAATAGTAAAACAGGTGTCAATGTATCCAACATTAGTACAAAACCAAAGACTATGGCTTAACCGTTGGGGAAGAACAACAAAAACACTACCATCAAGAGGAGATATAATAACATTTGAAGCACCAAGCAAAAAAACATATACAATTAATCAAGTAGACAAATCTAAGCCAATAGCAAAATATGAAAATGAACCAAAAAGTTTACTAGGAAAATTTACATATTATGTACTAGAAATAGGAAAAGATAGTTATATAAAAAGAGTAATAGCTTTACCTGGTGAGCATGTTCAAATAAAAGATGGAAAAGTATATATAAATGATGAAGAACTACAAGAAGATTATTTACAACCAGGAGTTGTAACAGATGTATCTGAAAGTGGTTTTGATGATTTTGTTGTTCCAGAAAATTGCGTATTTGCAATGGGAGACAATAGAAATCATAGTACAGATTGTAGAGAATTTGGCTGTATACCATTAGAAAAAATAGAAAGCAAAGTATGGATTAGAATTTGGCCATTAAATTTATGGGGAAAAGTAAAATAGTTCATAGGTGAGGTGCAAAAATGTTTAATAATATACTAGGAAATGACAGGATAAAACAAACACTAATTCATTCTGTTGAACTCAATAAAACATCTCATAGTTATTTGTTTATAGGAACAGATGGAATAGGGAAAAAACTAATAGCAAAAGAATTTGCAAAAATGATTTTGTGTACATCGGAAAATAAGTATTGTAATAATTGCAAATCATGTATTGAATTTGATACTGATAATAATCCGGATTTCAATATAATAGAACCAGATGGAAATAGTATTAAAATAGAACAAATAAGAGAACTTCAAAGAAAAGTTACTGAAAAGCCAATAATATCTAATAGAAAAGTTTATATAATTAATGATAGTGATAAAATGACAACAGAAGCTCAAAACTGTCTATTAAAAACATTAGAAGAGCCACCAGAATTTGTTACAATAATCTTAATAGGTGCAAATGAAAATGCTTTTCTAAGTACAATTAAGTCAAGATGTATGATATTACATTTTGAAAAAATACCAAATCAGGATATTCAAAAATACTTAAAAGAGAATAATCAAAGTGAAGTAACTAGTGAAATAATGTTAGATGCTTTCCAAGGAAGTATAGGAAATGCACTTGAGATTATAGAAAAACAAGAATTATATGAAAAAATCGAAGACATTATATATGCCTTGGAAAGAAAAGATAAAATAGACATTTTAAATATGGCTGAGATAATATATAAATCTAAAGATGACAAAAATAATATATTAGATTATATGAATATAGTTTTTATAAATTTAGCAAAAAAATATAATAAATATGCACAATGTATAGATATAGTGGAAGAAACAAAAAAAAGACTACAATCAAATGCGAATTATGATATGTGTATAGATAATTTATTATTAAATTTATACGAAAGAACTAATAATAAAATATAGGAAATATTTCAAAATGAAAGGAAATAAAAATTTGAAAAACATAATAGGAATTAGATTTAAAAAATTAGGAAAAATATATTTTTTTAATCCAAAAGGATTGAAAGTAAAAAAAGGTGATAAAGTAATAGTTGAAACAACACAAGGAGAAGAATTAGCTGAAGTTTTAATTCCAAATAGAATTGTGGAAGATGAAAAAATAATAGCGCCTTTAAAAAAAGTTGTAAGAATCGCTAACAACAAAGATATAAAAAGATATGAAGAATGCAAGAAAATAGAAAAAGAAGCATTTAAAATATGTGAACAAAAAATTAAAGAACATAAATTAAATATGACTTTAACGGAAGTTGAATGCAAATTTGATAATAGTAAAGTTATTTTCTATTTTACAGCAGACGGTAGAATTGATTTCAGAGATTTAGTAAAAGACTTAGCTGCAATTTATAGAACAAGAATAGAAATGAGACAAATTGGAGTAAGAGATGAAGTAAAGAGAATTGGTGGCAATGGTGTATGTGGTAGAGAATTGTGTTGTTGTACATTTTTAAGTGATTTTGAAACAGTATCAATAAAAATGGCGAAAGAGCAAAATATTTCATTAAATCCATCTAAGATTTCAGGAAATTGCGGAAGATTAATGTGTTGTTTAAAATATGAAAATGAAGTATATGAAGATAAATTAAAACGACTTCCAAATATAGGAGCAATAGTAAAAACAGAAGATGGAGAAGGAGAAGTCGACGGAGTAGAAACATTAAAGGAAAGAGTAAAGGTAAAATTTAGAACAGAAGATGGAGAGGGATATACATATAAAAGATATGATGCTAAGGATATAAAAGTAATAAAAGATATTGCAAAAGAAAGAATTGATGAAGAGGAATTAGAAAACAAAAAGGAACTAGAAGAGTTAGAAAAACTAGAAAAAGAAGATACAAAAAATTCAGAAGATATATAAAAATAAAAGTACTACTATAATTTATAAAGTAGTACTTTTATTTTTTATATTATTCTTCTTCAGGAGCACCTACAGGACAAACACCTGCACAAGTTCCACAAGATATACATGCTGAAGCATCTATTTCAAATTTTGTTTCTCCTTGAGAGATGCAACCTACTGGACATTCAGCAGCACAAGCTCCACAAGAGATACATTTATCAGTAATTTTATATGCCATTTTATTCACCTCCAAAATAAATTAAATAATTTTAAATACTATTTATTAGTCATTTCTTCCAATTTTAAAAGTTCTTCCCATCTATTATCAACTTCTTTTTGGAATTCTTCAATCATCCATTCATTTCCAGGTTTAAACATATGTTTAAATCTCTTTTGAGGTTTTAAGAATTCTTCTATTGGAAGTTTTTTAGCTGGTTTATAATTTATTTTATATTTTCCATCAATTACTTCATATAAAGGCCAGTAACAAGTTTCAACAGCTAATTTATTTATTTTCATTAAATCAGGTGTTGAGTAACCCCAACCTCTAGGACATGGACTCATTACATTTAAGAAACAAGGTCCTTCTGTGTAAATTGCTTTTTCAGCTTTTTCATATAAATCTTTCATATTATTTACAGCTATTGTTTGAGCAACATATGGTAAATGATGTCCAACCATAATTTGTGTTAAATCTTTTCTTGATTGCATTTTTCCAGGAAGCACCTTACCGGCAGGAGATGTTGTAGTATCAGCAAATTTTGGTGTTGCTGATGAACGTTGAATTCCTGTGTTCATATATGCTCCATTATCATAACATACATATACCATGTCATGACCTCTTTCCATTGCACCAGATAATGATTGTAGACCTATATCATAAGTTCCACCATCTCCACCAAAGGCAATGAATTTTGTGTGTTCATCTTCAGGTAATTTTCCTTGTTTTTTTAGTGATTTATATGCAGCTTCTACACCTGAAAGAGTAGCACCAGCACATTCAAAAGCAGTATGAATAAAAGAATCTGTCCATGCTGTATATGGGTAAATAAATGTTGATACTTCCATACAACCTGTTGCACAAGATATAACTGCATGATCTTCTTCTTTTAAAGCTCTTAAAATATGTCTTGCAACAACTGGAGCTCCACATCCTGCACACATTCTATGTCCTTCTGTAAATCTAGAAGGCTTATTTGCAACTATTTCTTTTAAATTATATGCCATAATTATTTAGCCTCCTTTCTTAATCCTAAATATTTATAAGGATTTTCAACTTTACCAGTTTTAGCAATTTCCATTAAATCTGTATAAACTGATTCAATATCATTTGCAGTAGTATCTCTACCACCAATTCCATAAACATAATTGCACATTGGAACATGAGAATTATTAACATACATGCTAGATGAAACATCTTCAAATAAAGCTCCACCAATAGCATTTAAAGAATCTGATTTATCTAAAACAGCTATAGCTTTTAAATGAGATAAAGCTTTTGCAACTTCTTCTCCAGGGAATGGTCTATAAACTCTTATTTTTAAAAGTCCAGCTTTAATTCCTTTAGCTCTTAAATTATCAACAACATATTTTGTTGTTCCAGCTGTAGAGTTCATACAAACTATTGCAATTTCTGCGTCATCTAATTTATATTCTTCAAATAATCCATAATGTCTTCCAGTCCAAGCTTCAAATTCTTTTGAAACATCTAAAATAACTTTTTTTGCATTTTTTAAAGCTTCAGCTTGTTGAGCTTTATGTTCAAATAAATAAGCTTGTAAATCAAGTGGACCAACAGCAATTGGTTCTTGTTTATTTAATAAATAATGTTCTGGGTGATATTCACCAACAAATTTTTTAACTTCTGAATCTTCTTCAAGTTCAATATTTTCAATAGAATGTGATGTTATAAAACCATCTTGACAAACCATTATAGGTAATTGAACATCTTTATTTTCAGCAATTCTATTTGCCATTAATGTATTATCATAAGCTTCTTGGTTATTTTCAGAGAAAAGCATAACCCAACCAGCATCTCTAACACCCATTGCATCTGAATGGTCATTATGAATATTAAGAGGTCCAGAAACAGCTCTGTTTACTAAGTTTAAAACTATAGGTAATCTTAAACTTGAAGCAATATAAATCATTTCCCACATTAAAGATAAACCATTTGCTGATGTAGCAGTCATTGCTCTTGCACCAGCAGCTTGAGCACCGATACAAGCACTCATAGCACTATGTTCACTCTCAACTGCAACAAATTCTGTATCAACAGAACCATTTGCAACAAAAGTTGAAAAATATTGAGGAATTTCTGTAGATGGTGTAATAGGGAATGCTGCAACAACATCTGGATTTATTTGTTTCATAGCAGTAGCAACAGCTTCATTTCCACTAAGTCTTTCACGAATACTCATTATTCAACACCCTCCTCTTTCATTTCTATTGCTTTAAATGGGCATACTTGAGCACATACTCCACAACCCTTGCAATAATCAAAATCAAAATCTGTTCTATTTAAAGAATCTTTACAAACAGGAATTGCATTTTCTGGGCAAACAGGAAAACATAAACCACATTGTTTACATTTTTCTTCAATCCATACTGGTCTAGAACTTCTCCAGTCACCAGTTTTGAAATGTTTTGCATTTCCTGCTTCATAAATATTTCCACCTATTGTTAAATCTTCCATAGGTGTTGTTTTATTTATATCAGCCATATTATAACTTCCTTTCTAAATTTTCTTAACTTCTTTTAAAGCAATTTCCAAAGCTTTCATATTACCATCAATGACTTCAGGTTTTTTTGCAAATTTATGTTTAAATGAACCTTTCATATCTTCAAGAAAAGCTTCATCTGTCATAATACCACTAACCTTTACAATGGCAGCAAGCATTGGTGTATTTGGAAAATATCTTCCTAGAGCTTCTTCAGAAATTTTTCTTGCATCTATTGTATAAATACTTCCATTATATCCGTTTAAAGCTTTTTTTAGATATTCTGGAGATTTTGTTGTATTAATAACTATTGCACCTGTTTCTTTTAAACCAGCTGTAACTGGGACACTTTCTAAAAGTGTATCATCAACTACTACAACATAATCAGGTTCATAAATATTACTATGAACAGTAATTGGATTATCACTAATTCTGTTATAAGCAGTAATTGGTGCACCCATTCTTTCTGGACCATATTCAGGAAATCCTTGAATATATTTTCCTGTATTAAATGCGGCATCAGCAAGTAATAAAGAAGCTGTTTTTGCTCCTTGACCGCCTCTACCATGCCATCTAATTTCTATTAAATTATCCATTAAAATAGCCTCCTCTTATAAATGCTTTTAAGCAAATTTTTATGTATCTAGTATATGCCAAATAGTGCGGAATGTCAAGCCATTTTTTGTTCGGAACGGTCGGAAATAGCGAAAATTATGAAATGTTTTTATTGTCATTATCAATGCTTATTAATTCAGTTAAATTACAATCTAAATACTTACATAAATCTTCTAAATATTTGAAGGAAATAGAAGTTGTTTCTCCATTAATTATTCTATTAAGATTTCGATTTGTTATATTCATATTTTGACAAAGCCAATATTTTGATTTTTTCTTCTTTTTTAGTAATTTTTCTATATTAAAATTCAACATAAAATTCACCTCAAAAGAATTTTATTATAAATAAAATATATAAATAAGCTATTTACAAGTAGGTTATTTATATGTATAATTAACGTATGAAAGTTATCATTTTAAGTATGAGAATTTGATATTTGAAAATAATTATACATAGGAGGAATTGTATGGAAAACAAAGGAAAATCTAGAGAATATGGAATTACATTAGTAGCATTGATAATTACAATAATTATTTTATTAATTTTAGCAGGAATAACAATAGGAACATTAACAGGAGAAAATGGCTTGTTTACACGAGCATAACAAGCTAAAGAAAAAACAATAGAAGCACAGAAAAATGAAGATGAAACAATATCAAAATATATGGGGCAAATAGATGAATATATAACAGATTATGCAGAAGGAAAATGGAATAGTGATAAAAAAGTAAATAGTCCAAAACTAATGGAAGGAATGACAGGAGTATATTGGGACGAAGACGGAAATGAGATAGAAGTTACGTCAGAAAATTCAGATAATTGGTATAATTATGATAAACAAAAATGGGCAAATGCCAAAACAAAAGACGGAAGTTATTGGGTATGGATACCAAGATATGCCTACCAAATAGAAAGTGGATGTTATACAAATACAGCAGGAAAAATATCAATAAAATTCTTACAAGGAACAAGCAATAAAGATAGTGACGGAAAAGAAATAAGCACAAAATATCCAATAGTAACAGGCGGAAAAATGACAGATTATGTTGTACATCCAAGTTTTACAAATGGAAAAGCAAATAATTACATGAACGGAGAATGGGACAAAGAATTAACAGGATATTGGGTAGCAAAATATGCAGCAGGATATCAGGAATGTACACAAACAATAGCACAAAATGGTACTATAACAGAACCAACAACAAATACAAGTAATATAAAATATTCAGATAAAAAATACACATATAATCAATATACAACAAATGCAATTTCTCAAAATTTAACAGAATTACCACAAATGTCATATCCTGTATTCAAACCATTAACATATGCATATAATTGCATAACAACAGGAGATATATACACATTAACACAAGAGATATCAAAAGCAAAAGAATTTTATGGATTAAATTCAAAACAAACAGATTCCCATCAAATGAAAAATAGTGAATGGGGAGCTGTAGCATATTTAATGCAAAGCAAATATGGAAGAGATGGAGCAGAAGTAACAATAAATAGGAAAAATATGAATAATGATTCAAAAAGAATTTATGCAGTAACAGGATATGCAAATTCAACAGCAAATGATAATTCAGCAAGTACAACAAATAATAAAACAGGAATATTTGATTTAAGTGGATGTGTATGGGAATATACAGCAGCATATGTATCAAATGGACACTCTAATATAAATTCTTACGGAAAATCATATGCAAGTATAGAAACAAATCCAGATGGATATAAAACATTAAGTACAAAATATGCAACGGTATATCCATATGATTCAAGCAATTTAGGAGCAACATATAATAATAACAAATCAGAAACATATGGATTTGGAGATGCAATATTGGAAACATCAAATAGAAGCAATACCTCAAACAGTTGGAATGGAGACTACTCTGGCTTTCCGTATTCGTCTAATCCGTTTTTCGGGCGTGGTGGTAACTACGGCAATGGTTCTGGTGCTGGTACGTTTGCATTCTACTACTTAAATGGCGGTACGTACCACGATCGTGGCTTTCGCTCAGTGCTTGTCGCTTTGTAGCACTTAAAATTCCTAAAAATTAAGAGACTGTAAATATTTTTGTGTAAATCAATTTTACCTTTTATGAAATTTAATAACTAATTATAGTATAAGATAGTGTATTATATAGTGCATAAATTTTATTGTTTTAAAATTTACACACTATATAATACACTATCAAAATGCCAATATCACAAATAAGTGAAGTCACAAAATTACCAAAAGAAGAAATAGAAAAACTAAAATAACAAAATAACAAAATTCAACAAAAGTAGCAAGTCAATCTTGCTATTTTTAAATTCATATAGTAAAATATACAAGAAAAAAGCAATAAAAACGAAAAAGGTAGGGAAAAAAAGGGTGTCCCCATTTCCCTCTGAAAGGTGATAAAAAATGTATTTAAAAAGGTTGGAATTACAAGGATTCAAATCCTTTGCAGATAAAACAATATTAGAACTAAGGCCAGGAATAACAACAGTAATAGGACCAAATGGTTCAGGAAAAAGTAATATTTCTGATGCAATTAGATGGGTTCTTGGAGAACAAAGTATGAAATCATTAAGAGGAGCAAAATCTTTAGATGTCATATTTGCAGGAACTCAAAATAGAAAATCCTTAGGATTTGCCGAAGCATCTCTAGTATTCGATAATTCTGATGGAGCATTACCAATAGAATATACAGAAGTAACAGTTACTAGAAAAATATATAGAAGTGGTGAAACTGGATATTTTATAAATAAAACACCTTGTAGATTAAAAGATGTATTAGAATTATTTATGGATACAGGTATTGGAAAAGATGGGTATTCAATAATTGGACAAGGTAAAATAGATGAAATACTAAGCAATAAATCAGAAGATAGAAGACATATATTTGAAGAAGCAGCTGGAATAGTAAAATACAGAACAAGAAAACAAGAATCAGAGAAAAAACTAGAACATACAAAATTAAATTTATTAAGAATTAATGATATTTTGACAGAAATAGAAAGTAATCTAGGACCATTACAATCACAAGCTGATAAAGCAAAGAAGTACTTGAATTTGCGTGAAGAACTAAAAAATATAGAAATAGGACTATTTGTGTATAATATTGAAAAATATAGAGAAAACTTACAAGAAATCGTCAAAGATGTTGATATAATGCAATCACAATGTAATGATGAAGAAGGAAAATTAGAAAGAGTAAAAATTTTAAAAGAAGAATTAAAATCAAGTATTGATGAAATTACAGAACAAATAGAAAATATGTCAAATTTAGGATTCGAGAGTCAAAAAGAAATTGAACAACTAAATTCCGATATAAATGTAGCAAGAACTAGAATAACAAATAATAACGAAAATAGTGTTAGATTTACAGATGAAATAAAAGAACAAAATGAGAAAATACAAGAATTAAAACAAGAATTAGAACAAAAAGAAGCTAAAAAAGATAATTTGAAACAAAATAAAGAAAAATTCGAGAAAGAATTAAACGAAAAGCAAGAAGAACTTGCAAAAATAACAGAAAAATTATCTTCTAAAGAGCTAGAAATAGAAGGATATAAACAAACAGTAGAACAAAATACTGACAAAAAATATGAACTACAATCAGAAATAAACACACAAGAAATAAATTATCAAAACTATGAAAAAAGACAAAATCAAATAAAACAAGAAATTCAAACAACTATTTCCGAATTAGACAATACAAGAATGAATAAGGAAGAAATATCTAAAAGATTTTATGAAATAGAAAATAAGAAAAACAAATCACAAAAATCTTTAGAAGAAGTATCAAAACAAAAACAAGAAGCAAATCAAAAAATAAAATCATTTGAAAACAATATAAATATTTTATCAAGTGAAATGAGAATTAAAGAATCAAAATTAAAATTCTTAATTGAAACAGAAAAAGAAAAAGAAGGGTATATAAAAAGTGTAAAATCTTTATTAAAAGATTGTGAAAATATTAAAGATTTAGGAAAAGGAATGCATGGTGTTTTGGCTAATATTATCGAAGTACCAGATGAATTAGAAACATCAATAGAAATGTGTTTAGGAGCAAGTTTGCAAAATATTGTAACAGACACAGAAGAAGATGCTAAAAAATTAGTTGAACATCTAAGAAAAAATAATTTAGGAAGAGCTTCATTTTTACCAATTTCATCAGTTAAGGGAAGAAAATTAGAGAAAATAAAAGGAAATGAAAGCGGAGTAATTGGAATTGCTTCAGATTTAGTAAAATTTAATAAAAAATACGAACAAATTATATTTAATTTATTAGGAAGAACTGTTATTGTAGATAATATGGATACAGCAATAAAAGTTGCAAAGCAAAATTCTTATACATTTAGAATAGTAACAAAAGATGGTGACTTAATAAATCCATCAGGAGCTATAACTGGTGGTTCAGTAGCCAAGAAAACGGTTAATATTCTAGGTAGAGGAAAAGAGATTGAAAAACTTGATAAAGAACTAAAAGAGTTAAAAGCTAAAATTCAAAAATTAGAAGATGAAAAACAAGAATATGAAGAATCAATTGAAGGAATTTTAGAAGTATCTACAAATTTGGAAAAAGAGCTACAAGAAATAGATATTACATATGCAACAGAAAAACAAAAAATTGTATCAATAGATGAAAATATTCAGAAATTGCAAAATAGACTAAACAAACTAAAAGAAGAGCAAAAAAATCTTGAGGCATTAAAACAAGAAGCGGTTGAACAAAAAGCTAAAATACAAGAAGAAACAAATGTAATAACAAAACAAAATGAAGAGCTTTCAAAATTAATTTCAGAATTTGCAGAACTAAATAAAGATGACCAAAAATATATAGATGATTTAAATTTTGATATTACAAACTTGAAAATTTCAGTATCATCATTTGATGAAAGTGAAACATCAATTCAAGAAATACAAGAAAGAATAAATCAAGAACTAAAGAATGCCAAAACAAGTATTGAAAATAAAAATAATCAAATTGAACAAATAAAGAAAGACAACGAAATTTTAGAAAAATCAATACAAGAAACATTGAAACAAATTGAAGAAATAAAACAAAAAGTAAATAATAGTAGTTCTGAAATCGAAAAAATGAAACAAGAAAGAGCAGAAAAAAGTGAGAAATTATCTAAGCAAGAAGAAGAGATTACTTCTAAATTCAAAGTAATAGAAGACTTAAAAGCACAACTTGTAAAATTAGATGTAAAAAAGACAAAAGTTGAAGAAGATATTAACACAATTATTAATAAAATGTGGGAAGAATATGAACTTACACCAAATAATGTCGAAGGATATTCAAAACCAGAAAATGTTGCATTAACTCAAAAAAGAGTAAACAATATAAGGGCAGAAATACGAGACTTAGGAAGTGTTAATATTGATTCGATAGAAGAATACAAAAACATAAAAGATAGATATGACTTTATGAGTGAGCAAAGACTAGATCTAGAAAATACTATGAGTAAATTAAGAAAAGTTATAACTGACATGACTCAAATAATGAAAGAACAATTTAAAGAAAAATTCAAAATTATAAATAAAAATTTCGGAGAAGTATTTGCTGAATTATTTGGTGGAGGAAAGGCTTCATTAAACTTAGAAGACGAAGACAATATCCTTGAATGTGGAATAGAAATTGCAGTACAACCACCAGGAAAAAAATTACAAAACATGATGTTATTATCAGGTGGAGAAAAAGCATTTACAGCAATAGCGTTATTATTTGCAATATTAAAAATAAATCCAGCACCATTCTGTGTTTTAGATGAGATTGAGGCAGCATTAGACGATGTAAATGTATTTAGATATGCAGATTATTTGAAAAAATTTACGGAACACACACAATTTTTAGTAATTACACATAGAAAAGGAACAATGGAAGCAGCAGATACAGTTTATGGAGTTACAATGGAAGAAAGTGGTATTTCTAAGTTGTTATCAATGAAATTAAATAAATAAAGAAAGGAGGTAGGAAATGTTCCTACCTCTTTGTTACTTATAATGAATATTTTAAAGCTCTGTTATCTTACTTACCTCTAACTTTTGTTTTAAGGCAAATAACCTGCAGCCTTTGAGTCTAGTCTGATGATTATCATCATTGCTTAAGATAAAAACTTCATTTGAAGAAGCGTCATCTAAAGTGCAATGATTCATAGCCCATTCTTTAAGAGCTAAAAAAGAAATTGAAGCCTCATTAGCATTTACTGTAAAAAAGCTCCGGTCATTCTTAAATGTTAAAACTTTACTCATATTGTAACCTCCTAATAGTTGATAATAATATTATATAATATTTTATATTTTAAATCAACAAAATTCGACAATTTTAGACAAAAAATTTTAATATTCCAATACTAATTAGTAAAATTCCAGAAATAATTGACCAAATGTTTTTAGGTAATCTCCATAAATTATTAATATTTTTTCCAAGCCAAAAACCGGTGCAAAGGAAAAATAGTTGAAAGATACTTACAAAAATAGGAAAGAAAACTAAATTTATATTTCCAATACTACCACCAATACCAATACCAAAACTATCCAAAGAAAGAGCTATTGCTAAAAAGAAAGCTTCTTTGGGATCAATGGTTTTGGAATGATTAAAATCAGAAGAAATAGGATCATTAAAAATATTAGAATTACCTCTTTGTTTTTTTAAAGCTTCAAAAATAATGTAAATCCCCATAGCAATTAAAATTCCACTTCCAATTAAAAGGGTAAAAAAATCAGAAAGGAAGCTATTTAAAATATTTCCTAAAAATAAAGCAAAATAAGTTATAATAATAGATATACCGAAAAGAATGATTTTGCTAAATAAGGAAATTTTCATATTTTTAATACCGTATGTAATACCAATTCCAAGCGAATCTATACTACTAGAAACAGCTAATATAAACGAATTTAATAACATAAAAACACCTCTTACAACATAATATGACAGAAAATAAAAATAGTTTCTTAGTAATAAAAAAGTACAAGCTACATATAATTAAATAATTAAAAACACAAAGGAGTGGATTATATGTGGCAAACACTAGATAAAAATGATGTTATTAGAAGATTAAACACAAATGAAAAAGAGGGGCTAAATGAAAAAGAGGTGAATATAAGAAAAGAAAAATATGGAAAAAACAAATTAAAAGATAAGAAAAAAGAAAGTTTGATCATAAAGTTTTTAAAACAATTCAATGATTTTATGATTATAACCCTAATAATTGCTTCAATAATATCAGCAGTTGTATCAAAAATGCAAGGTGAAAATGATTATATAGATTCAATTATAATTATAGGAATAGTAGTATTTAATGCATTAATGGGAGTAATTCAAGAGGCAAAGGCTGAAAAATCAATAGAAGCATTAAAACAAATGACACCTCAAATTGCAAAAGTTATAAGGAATGGAAAACATGAAGAAATCAATGCAGAAGAATTAGTAAAAGGAGATATTATCATCTTGGAAGCTGGGAATTATGTACCAGCAGATTGTAGAATATTAGAAAGTCACAATTTAAAAATAGAAGAATCATCATTAACTGGAGAAGTAGAACCATCATTAAAAGAGGCAAACTCAATTTTTAAAAAAGATGTACCATTAGGAGATATGAAAAATTTAGCATTTATGGCAAGTATTGTTGTAAATGGAACAGGAAGAGCTGTTGTAACAGAAACAGGAATGGAAACAAAATTAGGACAAATTGCTAATATGATAATAGAAGATGAAGCACCAGAAACACCATTACAGAAAAAATTAGGAGAAGTAGGGAAAATACTTGGAATTGCATGTTTAATAATATGTGTAATTATATTTTTAATGGGACTAATAAAACAAATAAATCCAATAGAAATGTTTATGACTGCAGTAGGACTTGCAGTTGCAGCTATACCAGAAGGTTTACCAGCCATTGTAACTATAATGCTTTCAATAGGTGTTACAAAAATGGCAAAAAGAAATAGTATAATTAGAAAACTTCCTGCTGTAGAAACATTAGGAAGCAGTAATGTAATATGTTCGGATAAAACCGGAACATTAACACAGAATAAAATGAAAGTTGTTGAAGTAAATTCCAAAAGCAAAGAATTAGTAGTAAAAATGGCGACATTATGCACAGATTGTGAGATAACTGTGGAAAATAGTCAATCAAAAGTAATAGGTGAACCAACAGAAAAGGCAATAGTAGAAGCTGCAATTAATATAGGAAGTAACAAAAAAGAGCTTGAGAATATGTATCCTAGAGTAAATGAAATACCATTTGACTCTAATAGAAAGATGATGACCACAATACACAGAATTGGTAATAAGTATCGTGTAATTTGCAAAGGTGCACCAGATGTATTACTAGAAAAATGCACAAAGGAAGTATCATCAATAGAAATGAATGGAAACATAAATGTAAAAGCATTAGAAAAAATTAAAATAAAAAATGAAAATGAACAAATGGCTCATAAGGCATTAAGGGTTATAGCAGTTGCATATAAAGATATAAATGAAATACCTTCTAAAATAGATTCAAAAAATATTGAAAATAACTTAACATTTATGGGATTGATTGGAATGATAGATCCTCCAAGGGAAGGCGTAAAGGAAGCTGTTAGTACTTGTAAAAAAGCTGGAATAAAAACTGTAATGATTACAGGTGACCATTTAGAAACAGCAAAAGCCATTGCACGAGATTTAGGAATTTTAAATGAAACAGAAAAAGCAATAACAGGTCAAGAACTGGATAAAATGACACAAGAACAACTAGAAAAAGGAATAAAAGAATATTCAGTATTTGCAAGAGTTACACCTGAACACAAAGTAAGAATAGTAAAAGCATGGCAAAGAAATGGTGCAGTAGTAGCAATGACAGGAGATGGAGTAAATGACAGTCCAGCATTAAAAAATGCAGATATAGGAATAGCAATGGGAAAAAATGGTACAGATGTTGCTAAAAATGCGGCTGACATAATACTTACAGATGATAATTTTGTAACAATAGTAGAAGCGGTAAAACAAGGAAGAAATATATATGATAACATAAAAAAAGCGGTTCACTTTTTGTTATCAACAAATATAGGAGAAATAGTAACAATATTTATGGGGTTAGTATTAGGTTTAAAATCACCATTACTAGCAATACAATTATTATGGATAAATTTAGTAACAGATTCTTTACCAGCAATAGCATTAGGACTTGAAAAGCCAGAAAAGGATATAATGAATAAAAAGCCAATAGATAGCAAAAAAGGGATATTTGCAGATGGTTTATGGAATAAAATTATAGTAGAAGGAATTATGATTGGCGTATTTACACTAGTAGCATTTAGTATTGGTAATAAATATTATGGATTAGAGGTAGCAAGAACAATGGCATTTTTATCAATAGGATTCTTGGAATTAATACATAGTGTTAATGTAAAAAATGATAAGTCTATCTTCGAATCAGGACTATTTGAAAATAAGTATTTGGTAGGAAGCGTTGTTTTAGGTGTGTTTGTTCAAACAATAGTTGTTATTATTCCAACATTTGCTAGAATTTTTGAATTGGTACCTTTAAATTTAACACAATGGATTATAACGATTGCAATTTCTCTTTTACCAATACCAGTGATAGAATTACAGAAAAAAGTAGATTTAAGCAATAAAGCTAAAGAAAACAAAAGATATTTTTCATATGTAAAAGGATAATATCTAAAAAATTGGTAAAATTGGTTGCAAAAAGGTAAAAAATATGATAAAATAGCTATGCTTTAAAAGTAGTATAGCTATTTTTAAGTCTCTACTTAACGAGAAGTTAGGTTATAAAATCCACAGGGAGGTGAAAATAATGAATAAATACGAAAGTGTTATCATTGTTAATCCAAATGTTGATGAAGCTGGTTTAAAAGCTTTAGAAGAAAAATTTACAGGATTAATCAATGCAAACGGAAAAGTTGAATCTGTTGAAAACATGGGTAAAAAGAAATTAGCTTATGAAATCAAAAAATTCAAAGAAGCAACATATATGTTATTTAACTTTGAAGCAAAACCAGATTCAATAAAAGAACTTGAAAGAGTTTACAGAATTACAGATGATATTATCAAATTTATCGTTGTAAGAAAAGAAGCTTAGGCTTATGTAATAAAATGTGGGACCTAAATTAAAGTAGCCCATTATAAAGAGTTAAAATGGGCATGTGAAAGGATGATAAAAAATGAACAAAGTAATATTAATGGGAAGACTTACAAGAGACCCAGAAGTAAGATACACACAAACAAATAATACACTAGTTGCTTCTTTTAGCTTAGCTGTAAATAGAAGATTTGTAAGACAAGGAGAAGAAAGACAAGCAGATTTTGTAAATATAGTAGCATGGAGCAAATTAGGAGAATTTTGCAGTAAATACTTTAAAAAAGGTCAACAAGTAGGAATAATAGGTAGATTACAAACAAGAACTTGGGATGATGACCAAGGAGTAAAACACTATGTAACAGAAGTAGTTGCAGAAGAAGCATACTTTGCAGATAGTAGAAGAGAAGGAGATGCAGGAGCTGGAACATTTGAAAATGCTTTTGGAAACACAATGCCAGGAAGCATGGGTTCAGATTTCGAAACATCTTCAGCTGATGATTTACCATTTTAATTATTAAGGCAAGGGGGGAATTTTAAAATGTCTGATAAAAAACAAAATAAAAGAAATAATAATAAAAATTATGATGAAGATTACAACCCAAAATTCAGAAAACAAAGAAAAAAAGTTTGCGTAATGTGTTCAGATAAAAATTTTGAATTAGATTACAAAAATGCAGACCAATTAAAGAAATTTGTTAATGATAAAGGTAAAATCTTACCAAGAAGAACAACAGGATGTTGTGCAAAACATCAAAGAGATATTACTACAGCAGTTAAAAGAGCAAGACATATTGCTATTTTACCATATGCTCAACAATAGTAATAATAGAAAAAGAGCTGAAACTTTAAATTGTAAAGTTTCAGCTTTTTTTGTAATGAAATATTTCTTATGCTAAATCAAAGGTTTCAAAATTTGATTTTAAAACTTTATTTAATTCAGCGTTGTTTGGCTGGAAGACAGACATTTTTATTGTTTGTCCATGTGTGGAATCTTTAGGATCCTCAATTTCAAATGATGTTGGACAATTAATCGCGTTAGCAAAATTAAATTTGCTAATATCTTTGCGTAAAGTTTTGTCTATTTCATCTGTGATACTAGCAGATAAACTAGTTGAATAATAGCTATTTCTGCAACGATATATCTTCAACATCAGAATATTTCTATTCTTTGTTGGATTATCGTTTCGGATGCAGATTTCTCCTCTTCCACCTTCCTCAATAATTTCATTAAAAGCCTCAATTAGAAGCTTTGCTGCATTATATGGTTTCCGAAGATTAAACTCCAGCTGTAAAATAGGCTTGTTTTCCATATAATATTACCTCCTGATGTAAAATTTTATAACAAATAAATTATACCACAATTTACATAAAAAATCAAATTCTACCACTAAACGTTTGATTTTTATATAGAAATATAGTAAAATATAGATATTGAAAAAGAGAAAAGAAGGTAAAAAAATGAATGAAGAATTAAAAAAATTAACAAAGCAAGTAGAAGAAGAAATAAAACCGCAATTTCAAGCAATAGACGAAATATGTGAAAAAAACAGTCTAAAAGTAATAACAGCATTTCAAGAAAGCAATTTACAAGAAATGCACTTAAATTCATCAACAGGTTACGGAATAGATGAACCAGGAAGAAATAAAATAGAAGAAATATATGCCAAAGTATTCAAAAGCGAAGATGCACTAGTAAGAGCACAATTTATATCAGGAACACATGCTCTAGCAATAACATTATCAGCATTATTACGACCAAATGACACAATGATAAGTATAACAGGAGCACCATATGATACCCTACAAACAGTAATAGGATGTGGAGAAACATCAAGTCCAAGCTCATTAAAAGCATATGGAATAAAATATGAGCAAATAGAGCTAATAGAAAATGATTTTGATATAAAAACAATACAGGAAAGACTAAAAAAACAAGACGTAAAATTAGTAGAAATACAAAGATCTAGAGGATATTCAACAAGAAAAAGTTTAACAATAGAAAAAATAGAAAAGGCAATAAGGGCAATTAGAGAAGTAAACAAAGATGTAATAATAATGGTAGATAACTGTTATGGAGAATTTGTACAGGAAAAAGAACCAATAGAAATTGGAGCAGATATAGCAGTAGGTTCATTAATGAAAAACTTAGGAGCAGGTATTGCAACATCTGGAGCATATATAGTGGGAAACAAAGAGCTAGTAGAATTGTGTGCAGAAAGACTAACGGCACCAGGAATAGGAAAAGAAATAGGACCATCATTAGGACAAAATACAGCATTAATAAAAGGACTATTCTTTGCACCACAAGTAGTAGCAAGTAGCGTGAAAACAGCAGTATTTGCAAGTAGAATATTAGAAAAATTAGGTTATGATGTAGAACCAAAATATAATGAACAAAGAGCAGATATAGTACAAACAATAAAATTGGGTTCAGAAGAAAAATTAGTAAAATTCTGCCAAGGGATACAAAAAGGATCACCAATAGACTCTTGCGTTATACCAGAACCAAGTGAAATGGGAGGATATGAGGACAAAGTAATAATGGCAGCGGGAACATTTACAGAGGGTTCAACAATAGAACTAAGTTGTGACGGACCAATAAGAGCACCATATATTGCATATATGCAAGGTGGCTTAACATATGATTATGGAAAATATGGTATATTAAAAGCTATTGAAGAAATGAACAACCAATGGGGACGTTGATTCATTGGTTGAAACAGCAAACTTAATATCTCAAACAGAATTAGATAGTCCAACCAATTAATCAACGTCCCCATTGGTTGTTCAAAAGGAGGATAAAATGAAAGTTGCAGTAATAGGTGGTGGACCAGCTGGAATGATGGCCGCTATATCAGCAGCAGAAGATGGGAATGATGTGATACTAATTGAAAAAATGACATCTTTAGGTAGAAAATTATTAATAACAGGAAAAGGAAGGTGTAATATTACATCTTCTTTGGACATGGAAGATTTTATTAAAAATATTCCGGGAAATGGAATGTTTTTATATAGTGCATTTAAAAATTATACCAATAATGATATAATTGATTTTCTAAAAAAAGAAGGTTTAAAAGTTAAAGAAGAAAGAGGAAACAGAATTTTCCCAATTACAGATAAATCACTTGATGTATTAAAATGTTTTGAAAGAAAATTAAAGAGTTTAGATGTAAAAATCTTATTCGATACAAGAGTAAAAGAAATCATAGTTAAGAACAATATAATAGAAGGCGTAGAGACAAATAAGGAAATAATAAAAGCTGATAAAGTTATATTAGCAACAGGTGGAAAAAGTTATCCTTTAACAGGTTCAACAGGAGATGGATATTATATTGCACAAAAATTAGGACATACAGTAACTGAAATAAAACCATCACTAGTACCATTGGAAACTTTTGATAAAACTATTTGTAAAAAATTACAAGGTTTGTCATTGAAAAATGTAAAAATACAGCTAATTGATAAATCTAAAAATAAAATAATATATGACGATTTTGGTGAGATGCTATTTACACACTTCGGAGTATCAGGCCCAACAATATTAAGTAGCTCAGCTCATTTAGTAAGATACAAAAATATAGAGCAATTATTTAAAGAAAATAAAATAGTATTAAAAATAGATTTTAAACCCGCTCTTACAGAAGAAAAACTAAATGATAGAATTCTAAGGGATTTTAATGAGGAAAAAAATAAAATGTTCAAAAATAGTTTGGACAAATTATTACCACAAAAATTAATACCAGTGATAATTGAAAAAAGTAATATAGATATGAACAAAAAAGTAAATGAAATAACAAAAATCGAAAGAAAAAATTTAGTTAAATTATTAAAGAATTTTGAAGTTACAATTAAAAGATTTAGAAGTATTGATGAAGCGATTATTACAAGTGGTGGTATAAAAATAAAAGAAATAAATCCTAAAACAATGGAATCTAAAATTATAAGTGGGTTATATTTTGCTGGTGAAATCATAGATGTAGATGCTTATACTGGTGGATTTAACTTACAAATTGCATATTCTACTGGTTATACAGCTGGGAAGATATAAAAATAAATTGAAAAGGTTTTGTAAATGGATAATTTTATAACAATTAGTAATAATATAGAAAATGAAATTACAGTAAAAAAATCAAAATTTATATGTAATCTAATTAAGATTGAAACTCAACAAGAGGCTGAAGAACAGATAAAAATAATAAAAAAGAAATACTATGATGCTAGACATAATTGTGTAGCATATCGAGTACAAGAAAATGATGGAATATTTGAAAAAGCAAGTGATGATGGAGAACCATCAGGAACTGCAGGTGGACCAATGTTAAATATCCTTCAAAAAAATAATTTATGTAATGTATTGGTGGTTGTTACAAGATATTTTGGAGGTGTTTTATTGGGAACAGGAGGGTTAGTTAGAGCATATTCAGAATCCACTTTAAATGCTATAGATTTAGCAAATAAGATTGAAAAATGTATTGGCTTGGAGTTTCAAGTAACATTAGATTACAACAATTTTGAATCTTTTAAATATTATTGTAGAAAAAATAGAATAAATATTATTAATATAGAATATACTGATATAATTATTTGTAAAATTCAGTTAGAAGAAGAAAAAAAAGCTATATTAGTAAAGGATTTTGAAACAAAAAATATTAATTTAATGGAATTAAAGTTTTTATCTAAAAAAATTATAAATAAAAGTATAGGAAAATAGGTTTTTTATAAAAAATTGGAAAAAATTTCCAATATTTTATTGAAAACTGAAAAAATAAATAATATAATTCAAAAAGTAAAATATTTATAGTTATTTTTTGGAGGGAATGTTATGAAAGAGAAAACAACAATATTGATTGCAGATGACAATCAAGAATTTAGCCAAACATTGGCATCTTATATACGTGAACAAGATGATATGGAAGTAATTGGAATGGCAAAAGATGGAGAAGAAGCTATTGATATGATAACAAATGTAACACCAGATATAGTATTATTAGATGTAATAATGCCACATTTAGATGGAATAGGTGTTTTGGAAAAGATGAATATGATAAAATGTGATAAAAAACCAATATGTGTTATGCTTTCAGCTGTTGGACAAGATAAAATAACACAAAAAGCTATTTCATTAGGTGCTGAGTATTACATAGTTAAACCATTTGATATAGAATTATTAATGAAAAGAATTAGAGAATTAAAAAACTTTAAACCAAATCAAAATCAAAATATTTTTGCAGGAAGAGAAATAAAATCACAATATGTAGAAATTCCACTAAATGGAGAAAAGAATGAAAGTACTTTAGAAGCATTAGTTACAAATATTATACATGAAGTTGGAGTTCCGGCTCACATAAAAGGATATCAATATTTAAGAGAAGCTATTATAATGGTTGTAAATGATATTGATGTAATAAATCAAATAACAAAAAGCTTATATCCTAAAATAGCATATAAATTTAACACAACTCCAAGCCGTGTAGAACGTGCAATACGCCATGCTATAGAAGTTGCATGGGGTAGAGGTGATCAAAAGACAGTTGAGAATATTTTTGGTTATACAATTTCAGCTGCTAAAGGAAAGCCTACCAATTCGGAATTTATAGCAATGATTGCTGATAAGCTAAGGCTTGAATTAAAGAGTGCTTAGTTTGAGTAAATAAAACTTTTCTTATTCATTGGTTCGTGTTTTGAATATTTAAAACACGAACCAATGAATAAGAGAGTTTTTTTTTATGAAAAATTTATTGTGATATATTTATATAAAAATTCAGTAATAAATAATAAAAAAAATTATTATGTTCACTAGATAAATATGTAAATATGTACTATAATGTTCAGCATAGGAAATGAGAATAAACAGATGTGGTTTGCCTCCATAAAGGAGGTGAGGCTTATGATAGAAATGCAATTATTAATAAAAACAATATTTATTTTATATTATTCATTAATTGGAGTAACTATCATAGCTTTTGCCTTGATTATAGCACTAGTTATAATTATTAGCAAAAGTAGATAACCAATAAAAAAACACATCTGTCTTGACAGGGCGATGTGTTTTTACATACAAACCTGGCAAACCACGTTTGTGGTTTCTCCATTTCCTATTATTATTATACTTTGAATTAATGATAAAGTCAATAAATTTTATTATTCTTCTAAATTTTTTAATCCAAACTCAATTATTTGGTTTACTACACTATTAAAACTTAATTCATTTTTTTCAGCTAAATCACTAATTTTATCAAAAGTTTCTCCACTTATTCTTATTGTTCTAGTTACTGTATCATTGTTTTTTTTTGTTTTCTCAATTTTTAATTTTTTCATTTTTATCACCATAATTATTGTAACCAAAAAAAAATTAAAAATAAGTGTACAAATATGTGTACAAAATGGAAATTTTGTGATATATTGTAGATATAGTGAAAAAGGGGGAAAAAATATGAGAAGGTTAAAAAAAGAAAAAAAGAGTAAAAAGTATATAGTTTTATTAAGTATAGTTAGTATTTTAATAATAACAGGAATTGTTATCTATAATTTACAATCTATAATTTTTAAATTTCTATATGAAAGTAATAATTGTATTGCAAAACAAGTTTATAGTCTTAATAAGAATAATATTAAATTTAACAACTATGTAGATAAGATGTTTTCTGAAAAATCAGATGAATATATAAATAAATATAAAAATAATATAATTACTTATGAGGAATTAAAGGAATACATAAGTAAATTTGAGGAATATAAAGATTGTAATAGTAAATTAGAAGAAATAAAAAAAGAAAAAGAAAAATATGAACAAGCAGAACAATACTTTGAACAAAAAAATTATAAAGAAGCATTACCAATATATATAGAATTGAATGATAATAATTATGATGATTTAACAGAAAAGATAACAGAAACCAAAAATAAATTAAAGCAGACTGTTTTAGAACAAGTAAATCAATTTAAGCAAGAAAATAATTATTCTAATGCTAAAAAAATAATGGAAGAAGTAAAAAATTTTTACTGTGAAGATAAAGAGTTTTTAGATTTGTTATCAGAAGTGCAACGATTAAAACAATCTCAAGAAGATACTGAAAAAGAAAAACAAGAA
Source organism: uncultured Clostridia bacterium (assembly GCA_934130705.1). The sequence continues at coordinate 62,013 of CAKOYL010000001.1, read as the reverse complement.
ATAGAACAAATAAAATCAGCTATTAAAGTAACAAAAATATGGGCAAGTACTCCAAATTCAGCAGGAGGGGTAGATTTATATATTAATTGGAAGAACTTATCAGATAAAGTTATAAAATATGCATATTTTACAGTAAAACCATATAACTCTGTAAATGATACAGTTACTTGTACAATAAGGCATTATACAAGATTTAATGCTCAAGATGAAGGACCGTATAGTAAAGGACAAGGAACAAAAGGGACAGAATATTATTGGGAAAATGCTTGGTACAATTATAGTATAAAAAGTGTAAAACTAGAAAGTGTAAGAATTATATATATGGATGGAACAAGTTTAGATATACCTGAAAAATATATAGATTATATAAAATAATATGGGGAGAGAAAAAATGAAAGAAAATAAAAGAAATAATAAAAATTTAATTATAATAGGAAGCATAATAGTTGCTGTTATAATATTTATCGTTTGTATAATTCAGACAAAATCATTTAGATATAAATTGGCTAGTGGACTTTTAAAGAATAAAAAATATGAAAGTGCATTAAATATATTTAATAATTTAGATGATTACAAAGATAGTAAAAATAAATTAAAAGAAGCAAAAATATGTTATGGTAAAGAACATACTGGTACGATGATAGGGCTTATAAGTTGGAAATATAACAATTTTGTAGGTAATAGAGGAGATACAGGAGCAAAAATATTTGCAATAAATTTAGAAATACATGAACCATCAGATAGTTTAATTGACACAAATGCAACACAAGGAACTAATGGTATTTGGATTTCAACAGTAGATGGAAATGGAAACTATAAAATAGATAAAATACCTTGTGGAAATTATGCAGTATTTATCGTTTCAAATAATGCAAATGGAAATTATCCTGAATATAATGCATTAGATTCTGTAATATCACAAAAGGAATGGCTTACTATACAAACTATAAACAATAAAACTTTTATAAGAAGCATAAAATATTATAATAATATTCAGATAAATGAAAATGAAGAAACAACATTGTCTTATGATTTTGGTTTTACGAAATGGTAAAAGAAGTTGTAAAAATTCGTAAAAGTGTATAAAAAAGTAGAAAGCTATGAAAGGTAAAAAAGGAATAATTTTATTAATTATATTAATTGTATTAATTGTAATGGGAATAGTAATGGTTGTGATTCCTAAAATACAATTAAATAAAGCAGTGAATTATCTAAAAGATGGAGAATATAAAGCAGTGTATTCTTATATAAATAGTAAAAATAATGAAGAAAATAAAGTGATAGTAAAAGAATTAATTACTACTATATTTTGAGATAGGGCAAGTAGTGGAATTGAGAAAGTAGGAAATATTGCACAACAATGTACAAATGTTGTGCAAAAGATTAATAGAGATGCTATAGATTATACTTTAGATGACAGCATTAATATAGATATACAGGCTTTAGGCAATTACATTTTATTAGAAGATGAAATATCAAAAGATAATAAATGTTTTACATTAGTAGAAATTTTAGAGTAACAAATAAAATGTTCAATATAACTACTATTCAAGATTAATGCAAATTAGAATAAAGATTAAGTAAAAATAAAAAATATAAGGCATATAGTATTTAAGTATTATATGCTTTTTATATGTTTAACACTTATGAGGATTGATTTATAGAATTGTATAATATTAATAGATATAAGGGGTGTGATAACAAAGAATAATTGATTACAATTAAATGTAAAGGTTAATTTATTAAAAAATATAAATTATTGCAAGATTAAAAGTGCATGAGCTAATTAATATAATAAAAAATAAAGAAAAATCGAAAATATACCCCCTCGAAAATACATAAAATAATCCGATTACAAATTTATCAGTTGAATCGCACTGTATTAAGGGAAATAGATATTAAAAGGAAAATGGACAAATAATACAAATTAATTTGGACAATGATGAAGATATAGAAATACAAATTATTTAAGTAATAAAGACTACCAGAGCCAAAAAACAGGTAAAAAAGGTAATTGACTTTTTATATAAAATATAGTATAAATATTGGAAGAAAAGGAGAAACATAATGAAGATAATAGAAAATATTAGAAAATTATTTAGACATGAAGACTTTTCAGCCAAAGTAGTAAATAAGATAGAAGAAAAATATAAAGAAAATTTAGAAGACGAAAAAGTAAAAGATGCAGAACAAAGTGCAGCAAGGGAAGTTATTGAATATGTACGAAGAAATCCTAATCAAGCACCAGAAATATTAAAAGGTATTCTAGATAAAAAAGAGATTCCAAACAAAATATTCGAACAAGCTGCAACTGATATATCAAAAATAGATGAAATACCTGATACAGTAATACCTAAAGCTGTTGCTGACAGTGAAATAAATGTACCTGATCAAATAATAGAAAACATTATTGAAAATGGTGATGTCAATAGAAAAGAAAAAATTGAGCTAATAAATAATATAGATAGTGAGAAAATTAAGCAAAGACAAATAGAAGAAGAACTAAAAGAATTATATAAAATATGTGCTGACTTAACTGAATTAGATTTGATAAATAAATTAGAGTCTATAAATATAGTACAAAAAAATGAAAGGTTAAATAAATTAGAAGAAGCAATAATTGCAAAAAAAATGGCAGCTAATTATAGAAAATTTGGTGGTACGAAAATTAATACTTTAGGGAGATATTTACCAGTAGAAAAAATGTTAGAAGAGGATTTACAAACAAAAGTATATAATGAGTACGAAAAGATGAAAAATGATAAAAATGAAGAAAATAAAGTAGATAAATCTAAACTTAAAATGCAAATATTAGATGAGATAGCAAAAAATGTAGCAAATACTTATAATGAAATAGGAGAATTTGTAATACCACAATCTAAAAATATGACTCAAATTACACAAGAGGAAGAAAAAAATTTTATTGGATCAATTCAGATATATTCAAGGCAAAAATTAAACGATGAAGATATAATTAATATAAATTTACAAATTAAGGGTAGAAGCAATAATATGCATTTAAAAGATTTCCTAGTAAAATTGAGAAGTTTACCAAAAGCACAAGCAGATATATTTATAAGCAATACAAAGGAGTTATTGGAAGATAAAGAAAAATTGAAAGTGTACAATCAACTGGTAAACAGCGGAATAATAAAAGATTTGCAAATTTTGACAGAAGAGCAAAGAAAAAAATATATATATTCAATAAAAAATGACTTGAGCGAGAAAATTTTTGAAAAAGACAGTGAAGAAGAAAGATAAAAAACGAAAATCTATAAATAGGTCTTCGTTTTTTTATTTTATAAATAGAAAAAGTAACTATTAAAAGAATTTTACATAAAATATATTAGGATAAATAAAAAGGAGGCAACTCATGAATGAAATATTAGAAGTAAAAAATATAGGAAAAAAGTATCAAAATAAAGAAGGGGAAGTTCAAGCTTTAAAAAATGTAAACTTTAGAGTAAAAGAAGGTGAATTTGTTAGTATTATAGGACCAAGTGGATGCGGTAAATCAACATTACTTTCAATTATTGCAGGATTAGAAAAAAAGTCAGAAGGAGAAGTCTACATAGAAAATAAAAAAGTAGATGGCATATCATCTGAAATAGGATATATGCTTCAAAGAGATTGTTTATTAGAATGGAGAAATATACTAAGCAATACATTGTTTGGATTAGAAATTAAAGGAATAAAAAGAAAAGAAAATATTGAATATGTAGAAGAATTACTAAAAAAATATCATCTATATGAATTTAAAGATAAATACCCATCTGAACTTTCAGGAGGAATGAGGCAAAGAGTAGCATTAATTAGAACACTTGCAGTAAAACCAAAAATATTATTATTAGATGAAGCATTTTCGGCCCTAGATTATCAAACAAGAATAATGGTGACAAATGATATATACTCAATATTAAGAAAAGAAAAAATAACAGCTATTATCGTAACACATGATATATCTGAAGCAATAAGTATGTCAGATAGAGTATTAGTATTAAGCAAAAGACCAGGAACAATAAAAGACATTCATAAAATCGATTTCGAAATAGAAAATAGGACACCAATAAATTGCAGACAAAGTCCAAAATTCAGTAAATACTTCGATATTTTATGGAAGGAGCTGGGAGTTAATGAAAATAAATAACTTATCACCTGAACGAAAAAAATATTTAAAAAATATAAAGAAAAATAAAGTATTAGTACTATTTACTCAAATTATAGTTTTAGTAGGATTTTTAGCTATTTGGGAAGCTTTAGCTAATAATAAAATAATTGATAGTTTTATAACAAGTCAGCCAAGTAGAATATTGAAAACCTTTATGAATTTATCTTCAAATAATTTACTTACGCACATAAAAGTTACAGCATATGAAACTATTGTAGGTTTTGGACTAGGAACAATGATGGGGCTTATTATAGCAATAATATTATGGTGGTCAAAATTTCTTGCAAAAGTATCTGAGCCGTTTTTAGTTGTTTTAAATAGTTTGCCTAAGGTTGCTCTTGGACCAATTATAATAATCTGGGTAGGTTCAGGAACACCAGCAATAATAGTTATGGCTATAGCAATATCATTAATAGTAACAATTCTAGAAATATTAAATGGATTTTTAAAAACAGATAAAGAAATAATAAAAATGGCTAAAACGTTTCAATGTACAAAATTACAATTACTTACCAAAATAGTAATGCCATCAAATATAGGAACATTTATAAATTCACTAAAAGTAAATATAGGATTATCTTTAGTAGGAGTAATATCAGGGGAGTTTTTAGTGTCAAAAGCAGGGCTTGGTTATTTAATTGTATATGGAGGGCAAGTTTTTAAATTAGACTTAGTAATGACAAGTGTAATAGTATTGGGAATATTGGCTGGAATAATGTATGGAGCAGTTTTGTTAATCGAAAAATTTATCCGAAAAAGAATTTAAAAATTGAAAGATTTTAGAAAATTTAATAGGAGGATTTGAAATTGAAGAAGAAAGCAATTATTATTTTAATAATTATAATATTTGTTGCTATTGCAATAGGAACCATAATAGTAAAAAAATCGAATAATAATGTTGCGCAAGATGGAATACAAAAAATAAAAATGAGTGAAGTAACACGTTCTGTTTTCTATGCACCACAATATGTAGCAATCAATAATGGTTATTTTAAAGATGATGGAATAGAAATAGAATTAACAACAGGTCAAGGAGCAGATGCAGTAATGACTTCTGTATTATCAGGTGAATCTCAAATAGGATTTGCAGGACCGGAAGCATCAATATATGTCTACAACGAAGGAAAAGAAGATTATACTCAAGTATTTGCACAGTTAACAAAAAGAGATGGTTCATTTTTAGTATCAAAAGAGAAAAATGATAATTTTAATTGGAGCGATTTAAAAGGAAAAACGGTAATACCAGGAAGAAAAGGCGGAGTGCCTTATATGACATTAGAGTATGTTATAAAACAAAAAGGCTTAAATCCAAAAACAGATTTAAGATTGGATGATAGTATAAAATTTGATTTAATGGCAAGTGCTTTTACATCTGGAACCGCAGACTATGTAACTTTATTTGAACCAACAGCTTCAAATATTCAAAAATTAGGAAAAGGTTATATTGTTGCTTCAGTAGGAAAAGAAGCAGGAGAAATACCATATACAGCATATTTTGCTAAAAAAAGCTATATACAAAATAATGAAAAAATGATACAAAAATTTACAAATGCAATTTATAAAGGCCAAAAATGGGTAAAAGAGCATACTGCTAAAGAAATTGCAGAAGCAATTCAAAGCTTTTTCCCAGATACAGATTTAGACTTACTTACAACAGCAATACAAAGTTATAAAGATATAGATGCATGGAATGAAACACCGGTATTGAAAGAAGAAAGCTTTAATAAATTACAAGATGTTATAAGTGAGGCAGGAGAATTAAAACAGAAGGCTCCTTATGATAAGATTGTTAATAATAATTATGCATATAATGCTTGTAAATAAAGTAGTAATTGACAATTTGAAAATAAAATGCTAAAATAAAAGAACAAAAGTCTAAATGGACATTTGGTATAAACTCAAGAATATTTCAGGAGGAAAAGAAAATATGGTGGAGCAGCGGAAGAGAAAAAAAGTAAAAAAAGGCAAATTATTTTCAGGAAGAGAACTTCACGAAGTACCAGGATATTTTTGTTTGAGTTGCAGACATAAATGCGAAAGGTATAATGATATCTGTAAAGGATATCGACGTAGTGTATTTAAATAACTACAAAAAAATAGAACAATTTGGAATATTTCAAATTGTTCTATTTTTTTTACTAATAAAAGAGATGCATTAAGAACTATAAGGAGATAGATCATAGGAAATCATAAATTTGATTTAGATGATGATTATAATCTATATGAAATTTTTGAATACAGATAAATCTTTTTTACGATATTATAAGAAATCTTTAAAAAACAAAGGGCATTTTTTTTGCCCAAAATATTGTAATCAACTATAAAATATGATATAGTTGACAAAGATAAATATTGGTAATTTAAGTAATATTATACTAATATCAGAAAAGTAAGGAGTGATACAAATGATAGCAATAGGTGCAGACCATGGAGGATACAAATTAAAAGAAGAAATAAAAAAATACTTAGAAGAAAGTGGAATAAAATATAAAGATTACGGAACAAATTCAGAAGAAAGAACAGATTATCCAATATATGCTAAAAAAGTAGCAGAAGCAATACAAAACAAAGAATGTGATTGCGGAATTTTAGTATGTAGATCAGGTTATGGAATGACTGTTGTAGCAAACAAATTTAAAGGAATAAGGGCTGCAGGGGTTATGAATGAAGAATCAGCTAAATTTGCAAAAGCTGATGATGATATAAATGTAATCACATTAGGAGGAGACTATCTTACAACAAATGAGGCAATTTGCATAATAAGAAATTGGTTAGCAACAGAATTTAAAGGTGGAAGATATGAAGAAAGACTAAAGATGGTAGAAGAAATAGAAAAAAATAATATGAAATAAAAATTGGAGGAAACATTATGTGGGGAGATATAGCAATAGCATTTATTCTTGCATTTGTAGTAACATTTGTAACTACACCATATATGATAAAAATAGCAAAAAAAGTAGGAGCTGTTGATATTCCAAAAGACGAAAGAAGAGCACATAAAAAAGCAATACCTAAATTTGGTGGACCAGCTGTAATTTTAGGATTTCTAATTTCAACAATATATTTACTTATTGTAATGAGTATGGAACACACTATAAATTTATTTGATTTTCAACAATATTTGAAAAAACTTCTAGGATTTTTATCTGGAATATTAATTATATCAGCATTTTGTGTAGTTGATGATATAAAAACAATAAAACCAATAACAAAATTGACAGGACAATTAATTGGAGCTATAATAGTTGCTGCTTGTGGAGTTAGAATAGAGGGAATAACATTACCATTTATAAATTTACCAGAAATACATGAAATAACTTCAGTATTACTTACAATAGCATGGATTGTTATTGTAACAAATGCAATAAATTTAATGGATGGCTTAGATGGATTATCTTCTGGAATAGCTGTTATATCAGCAATTTCACTAATGGTTATATTTGTATTAAATGGTTCAGCTTTAATATCAGTAGTGTTAATAACAGCCTTAGCAGGGGCTTTAGTAGGATTTTTACCATTTAATTTTACACCAGCAAAAACATTTCTAGGTGATACAGGTTCAAACTTTTTAGGATTTTCTTTAGCGGTAATTTCAATATTGGGTTCAGCTAAAACATATACTGCAGCAGTAATTGTCTTACCTTTAATAGTTTTAGGATTACCTATTTTTGATACAGTATGGGCAATTATTAGAAGACTAGTAAAAGGAAAATCAATTAAAGCTGTATTTAAAGCAGATAAAGGACATTTACACCATAGAATAGTAGCAAAAGGATTTAGTCAAAAACAAGCTGTTTTAATATTATATGGAATAAGTGCAATATTTGGAATGTTTGCAGTTATTTTATGTGATAGCGGTATATGGAAAGCATTATCATTCTTACTAATTGTAATAGTCGCTGTTGCAGCAGGTTATAAAAACTTTTCAGTTGAAAGAACTGGAAATGAACAATATGAATGTACACAATGCAAATATATATATAATCCAAAATATGGAAATGAAAAAGCGGGAATTGCAAAAGGGACAAAATTTGATGACCTTCCAGATGAATGGGTATGCCCAGTATGTGGTGAAGGAAAAGATATGTTTGAAATACATCAATAGTAAAAATAAAAAGGAGAAAGAAAATGCAAGATGAAATAATCAAATTTCTTGCTTATAATGGAAAAATTTCAGTTGTATGTATAAATTCAACAGAAATTGTAGAAAAAGCAAGAAAAATTCATGATTTAAGCCCAGTTACTACAGCAGCCTTTGGAAGAATGTTAACAATGACTGCTATAATGGCAAATGAAATGAAAAATGCAAAAGATAAAATAACAATACAAATTAAAGGAAATGGACCAATCCAAATGATGCTTACAACAGCAAATAATTTTCCAAAAATAAAAGGGTATGTAACAAATCCAGTTGTAGACTTACCATTAAATGAATTTGGAAAATTAGATGTAGGACAAGCTATTGGAAATGGTTATATAAATGTAATAAAAGACATCGGACTAAAAGAACCATACATTGGAATATGTCCATTAGTATCAGGGGAAATAGCAGAAGACTTTGCAGAATATTTTGCAAAATCAGAACAAAAAAATACAGCAGTAGCACTTGGAGTTTTAGTAGATAAAAATGGAGTAAAATCTGCTGGAGGATATATAATTACACCAATGCCAGATGCAACAGAGGAAGAAATATCAAAAATAGAACAATCAATATTTAAAGCTGGTGCAATATCAAGAATGTTGGATGAAAAATTAAGTTTAATAGACATTGCAAAAAAAGTAACAGGAGATGAAAAGGTCGAAGTTATAGAAGAAGGAATTAGGCCAGTATATGAGTGTGATTGTTCAAAAGAAAATATGGCAGATGCTTTAGCAACTCTTGATGAAACAGAGCTAAAACAAATGATTGAAGAAGATGGAAAAGCTGAATTAGTTTGTCATTTTTGTAATAAAAAATATGATTTTTCAAAGGAAGAATTAGAAAAAATTTTAGAAAAAAAGGAGAGTAAATAAAATGGAAAATAAAATATTAATATTCGGGCACAAAAACCCAGACACAGACACAATATGTTCTGCATTAGTAAAGGAAATATTAAACAAAAAGAATGGATGTGAAAAATCAAAATCAGTAAGATTAGGAAATGTAAATAAAGAAACTCAATATGCATTAAAATATTTAGGTTTAGAAGCACCAGAATTAATTGAAAAAGTTGAAGAAGGACAAGAAGTAATATTAGTAGACCACAATGAATTTAATCAAAGTGTAGAAGGAATAGAAAAAGCAAAAATTCTAGAAGTAGTTGATCACCACAGAATATCAAATTTTGAAACATCAGAACCATTATACTACACAGCAAGACCATTTGGTTGTACATCAACAATATTATTTGAAGAATTTAAACAAAACAATATTGAAATTGAAAAAACAGAAGCAGTATTAATGGCAAGTGCAATAATTTCTGATACATTATTATTAAAATCACCTACAACAACAGAACATGATAAAAAAGCATTAGAAGAATTAGGAAAAATAGCTAATATAAACATAGAAGAATATGGATTAGAAATGTTAAAAGCCGGAACAGATTTAGATGATTTTTCTGAAGAAGAATTAATAAATTTAGATGCAAAAAGCTTAGATAAAAATGAAATAAAATTTGTAATAGCACAAGTAAATACAGTAAGTATAGAAGATGTATTAAAAAGAAAAGAAAAATTAGAATCTGCTATGAACAAAGAAATTGAAGAAAAAGGATTAAGTTTATTTGTTTTAGCAATAACAGATATTTTAAATAGTAATTCAGAAATAATTGCTTTAGGAGAAAAAGTAGATGCTGTTGAAAAAGGATTTGAAAAGAAATTAGAAAACAATACAGCATTCTTAGAAGGAGTTGTTTCAAGAAAGAAACAATTATTACCAGTAATAGATAAAAATATATAATTTAATATAACAAACATAAGAAAAATAGATGGAGAGAGCCATCTATTTTTGTTGCGAAAAGATGGGAAGTAGTGAAAATTTGACAAATCTAAAAATTTATAGTATAATGGAAAACATATGCAAAAGATGGAATATAATAAGATAAGGAGTTAACAAAGTAAGGAGTAAAAAAATGAAAACAAAAATGAATATAAAAAGCATAATATTGATAGCAATGATATGTTTATCAAGTTTGTTTTTTATTAATATGAGTTTTGCAGCAAATACAGCTAAAATAAAGGTAGAAACAGCAAATCTTAGAGAAGAACCATCAGCAGACTCAAAAATACTAGAACAAGCTTCAGTAGGAGATGAAGTTGAAGTACTAGAAAAATCAGGAGAATGGTATAAAGTAAAATACAAAAGCATAACAGGGTACTTAAGAAATGATTTATTAGAGCTTACAGAAACAGCAAATATTATTAATAATGTAACTGTAAATGAAGCTGATATAAATATAGTTTCTAATACTGTTAATGAAACAACAAATAATACAACTGTAACTGAAGTTACAAATCAAGAAGATAATACATTGGGAACATATAAATTAATAAATGATGCAACATTAAAAATAACACCACTTATTAATTCATTGGATATAAAAACAGTCAAAGCTAATGAACAAGTTGAAGTAACTAATATAATTAATGATTGGGCAAATGTTACTACAAGTGAAGGAACACAAGGATGGATAAGAACTGAAAAAATACAAAAAAATACTTCAACAGAAAATAATACTGTAGTAGAAGAAAACAATCAACAAACAACAGAAACAGTTACTCAATCTGAAACAAATTTGAATGTAAAAATGTATGTAAATACACAAACTGTAAATTTAAGAGAAGCTGCAGATAAAACAGCAAAAATAGTTACACAATTAGAAATTAATAAAGAAGTAAATGTTTTATCTAAAGAAAATGGTTGGAGTTATGTTGAAGTTGATGGAAAAAAAGGATATGTATCAACAAGTTTATTATCAACAACAAAGCAAACTACATCAAGAAGTACAATGAATCAAAGAACAACAACTAAAACAACAAGTAATAATGCAACAACAGATACAACAGCTAAAGCTTCAAACACAACAGCATCTACAACAACATCTTCATCAACCACAAATACAACATCAACAGCATCAACAGGAAAAGGAAGTGAAGTTGTAGCATATGCAAAAACATTATTAGGATGTAAATATGTATATGGAGGAACAACACCAAGTGGATTTGACTGTTCAGGTTTTACACAATATGTATATAAACATTTTGGAGTAAATTTAAATAGAACAGCAGCAGCTCAATATAGTAATGGAAAATCAGTAACTAGTTTACAAGCAGGGGACTTAGTAATGTTTGGAAAATCGGGAATTAGCCATGTTGGAATTTATATTGGTGGAAATAGTTTTATACATGCTGCCAATCCAAGTAAAGGTGTAAGAATTGATTCTTTATCATCAGGATATTATAAAACAAATTATGTTGGAGCAAGAAGAATATATTAATAGCAATTAAAGGAGGTAATATTGAAGCAAAGACCAATATTAATTGCAGTTATAGGATATATAATAGGTATATTAGTGGGGCTATACTTACAAAAAAGTATAGTCTCATTTTATATATTAATAGCTGTAATATTTTATCTATATAAAATTTATAATCAAAAAATTTTAATGAGAAAATCAAGGAAATTTAAATTATTATCCATCAAAAGATATTTTAGATATATAAAATTAAATTTTAATTCAAATGTTATTTTAATATTAATAATTAGTTCAACGATTTCAAATTCTATAGTGACTTTTCAAAATAATAATTATCAAAAAATGTATTCTAGATTGGAAGAAAACGAAAAAATAGAGATAGAAGCAAATGTAATAAGTTCTAAGGAAAGTAAAAAATATTACAATAAATATGTGATAGAAACAGTATATAAAAAACAAAAAATTAAATTATATATAAATGCTAAAGATAAAAATCTAGAATATGGAGATAAAATTCATGTAATAGGTGAATATATAAAACCTGACGTACAAAGAAATTATAATGGTTTTGATTATTCAGAGTATTTAAAACAACTAAAAATATATGGAACAATAAAAGCAACAAAAGTTGAGGTTTTAAAGAATAACAATCCAAAAGGAGTGTATTATACTTTAAATAAAATTTCAAATGTTATAGAGAAAAGAGTAAAACAAAATTTGCCAAAAGAATATTCATCAATTTTGTTAGGACTAATTTTAGGAAAAACAGATAGTATAGAAGATGAAGTGAAGCAAAATTTTAGAAATGCTAGTATGTCACATATTTTAGCAATTTCAGGAATGCATGTTTCATATTTATTAATGGGAATAAAATTAGCTTTTAATAAAATTTTAGGAAAAAGAAAAACTAGTGTAATAAGTATAATATTCTTAATTTTTTATATGTCTTTAACTAATTTCTCACCATCTATAACTAGAGCTGGAATAATGTGCATAACATTATTATTTTCAAAATTAATTTATAGAAATAACGATACGTATAATTCTTTAGCATTAGCACTATTAATCATATTAATATATAACCCATTTCTCATTAATGATTTAGGACTACAATTATCTTTTGGAGGAGTATTAGGAATCGTACTTCTAAATAAAGATATATCAGAACTAGTGAAAATAAAAAAAATTAAAGATACAATATCAATTTCTACATCTGTTCAACTTTTTATATTACCCATAGTTTTAAGACAATTAAATATTTTTAATCCGTATTTTTTAATAAGTAATTTATTATTAAGTATTGTAATAGGACCAATAGTTATTTTTGGTTTTTGTTATATTATATTGATTATCATTAATGAAAGTTTTGGAGCTTTTCTTGCTAGTTTTATTGAACTTTCAATAAAATTATTACTTGGAATATCACAACTTGGGAAATTACCATATTCAAAAATTTATATAACAACACCAAGGGTTCACGAAATTTTAATATATTATATTTTATTGTTTTTTATAAAGGAAATTTATCAAATTTATCATAAAAAGATAATAAATACTACTCAAAAGAGAATTAAAAATTTAATTGCACTATTTAGATATAGATTTAATCAAAAAAGAAAGAAATATGTGATTATTATATTAGTGGTGTGTATGATTGGAACTTTAGTAAGTTTTATACCGCAAAATTTAAAAGTGTATTTTATTGATGTTGGTCAAGGAGATTCTACATTAATTGTAACTCCAAAAAATAAAACAATATTAATAGATGGAGGAGGGAGTGAATTTTCTGATTTTAATGTTGGAGAGAAAACATTATTGCCATATATTTTTGATAGAGGATTTAATGGATTAGATTATATTATTGTTAGTCATTTTGATAGTGATCATTGTGGAGGTTTACTATATGTTATGCAAGAAATAAAAGTAAAAAATATAATTATAGGCAAACAATATGAAGATTCTAAGAATTATGAAAAATTTTTAGAAATAGTAAAAGAAAAAAATATAAATTTAAAGTATGTGGAAGCTGGGAATAGAATTAAAATAGAAAATGACTTACGTTTTGATGTGATATGGCCATATTCTAAAGAGATGATTGCTGAGAATGCTATTAATAATAATTCATTAGTTTGCAAATTAGTTTATAAAAATTTTTCAATTTTATTTACAGGGGACATTGAGAAAATAGCAGAAAATGAAATTTTAGATATGTATAGAAATAAATTATATTTATTAAAATCTGATATTTTAAAAGTTGCACATCATGGTTCTAAAACATCTTCAACAAAAGAGTTTGTAGAAAGTGTTAATCCTAAATATGCATTAATAGGTGTAGGAAAGAATAATAAATTTGGACATCCTTCTGATAACACCATTCAAACTTTAAATAATGGAAAAATAAAAATTTATAGAACAGATGAAATGGGAGAGATATCAATAAAAATAAATGGGAAAATAATAAATATAAAAAATAAATTAATGTATAAAAATTCCAAGAAGAGCAAATAATAACAAAAAATACGGAGGAATGAAAATGAAAAAAACATATATTTTAGTTATATTATTTGCAGTTATAATACTTGGAATAACAGCAGGAACATATCTTTTTGTATCAAACGAAAAACAAAAAGATAAGAATAACAATGTTGAAAATGTAATTAATAAGGTATCTGATAAAAATGAAAAGAATTATAATAAAGAGTTAAATGAATTAAATATGGCAAATAATTCGATAGAAACTAATTCAAATGAAGAAAAAATTTCACCGAATTGTTTAGTGACATTAAAAAGATATTATGATAAATGTGGACATACAACTAAAGAATATATAGATATTCAAGAAGATTTGGTTAATAAAACACAAAAAGAATTAGAAGAAAAATACCCAAATTGGAAAGTTAAAAAATTTTCTTCAGGAGAAATAGTTTTGTATATAGAGTATACTGGAATCTGTGATGAACATTATGTTTTAAGAGAAAAAGATGGAAAAATTGTAATTTACAAAATTGATGAAAATGGGCAAGAAAAATTATATGAGACTACAGAAATTGCTATAGATTATTTAACAGATGAAGATAAAGAAAATATAAAAAATGGAATAAAAGTTAATGGAAAAGAAGAATTAAATCAATTAATAGAAGATTTTGAATAAAAAACAAAGGTGTTTATTATGCACCTTTGTTTTTTAAGAATTTTCACTTTTTTTCTTTCTTTTATTTTTTACTATTACTTGTTTAGCATCTTTATTTAAATCGCTTTTATCAATAAATCCATCTTGATATAGGCATTTTATATACATAATAAGTGAAAAGATGGTTGCAATTAGAGCAAAGCAGTAAACGGACATATCTAAATTAGACCAAAATCCTGTAACTCCTAATTGTTTTGTAATAAGAGAAATTACAATAGCAAGATAGAATAGAACTGTTGCTAATTTGCCATACCATTTACTATATACAACAACATTTTTTCCATAAAGGAAAGATGCCCCTATAATCATTATAAGTTCTTTTAACATAACAATAAGTAAAATCCAAATAGGAATAATTTTTACAATAACTAAAGAACCTAATACACATATTTGAGTTAATTTATCTGCTAGAGGATCCATTAGTTTACCAAAATTTGATACAAAATTGAATCTTCTAGCAATAAAACCATCTAAAATATCTGTAATACCAGATATAGTAAAAAATATAAAAGCTAGTAAATAATTTCCTTTAAATATAAAATCTATAATTATTGGTATAAATAAAAATCTAAGTACAGTTAGTGTATTTGGTATATATTTAAACATTTTTTACTCCTTTTAAATTGAAAAATGTATATAAAATACACTTTTCAATTTTTACTTTATAATATTTCAAAAGTTAATTCATTGTTACTTAAATTAATTTTGATAGTTTGACCATTTGTTAATTCACCTTTTAATATTTTCTCGGAAATTTCATCTTCTAAATATCTTTGAATTGCTCTTCTTAGAGGTCTAGCACCGAATTTAATATTAGTACCTTTATCTAAAATAAATTGTTTTGCAGAATTAGATATTTCAAAAGAAATGTCTTTGGCATTTAATGCTTTTATAGTATCTTTTAGCATCAGATCAACGATTTGTAATAATTCCTCTTTATTTAAAGAATTAAATACAATTATTTCATCTATTCTATTTAAAAATTCAGGTCTAAATACATCTTTTAAACTATCTTCAATTTTGTTTTTATCAACAGTTTGTTTTCCAAAACCAATTGAATTAGTATTTAAATTTGAACCAGCATTTGATGTCATGATAATAATTGTATTTGCAAAACTTACTGTATTTCCTTGTGAATCTGTAAGTTTTCCATCATCTAATACTTGTAATAAAATATTGAATACATCAGGGTGTGCCTTTTCGATTTCATCTAAAAGAATAATCGAATAAGGTTTTCTTTTAACCTTTTCAGTTAATTGCCCAGCATCATCATAACCAACATATCCAGGAGGTGCACCTATCAATTTTGATGTAGAGTGACTTTCCATATATTCAGACATATCTATTCTGATTATAGAATCTTCTGAACCAAACATTTCATATGCAAGTGATTTTGCAAGTTCTGTTTTACCAACACCTGTTGGACCAACAAATATAAATGAAGGTGGTCTTTTTTCATTTTGAAGTCCAGCTCTGTTTCTTCTAATAGCACGAGATACAGCATTAACGGCTTCTTCTTGACCAATAACTCTTTTATGAAGATTTGTTTCTAGGTTTAAAAGTTTTTGTGTTTCAGCTTCTGTTATTTTTTTAACAGGGATTTTTGTCCAGCTTTCAATAACTGTTGCAATATCTTGAACTGTAAGATTCTTTGGTTTCATTTTTTTGTTTATTTTATCAATTTCTTCGATTAATTGACATTCTTTAGTTTTTAAATCAGCAGCTTTTTGATAATCTTCAGTAGTATCAGCTTGAGCAACTTCCTCTTTTTGTTTTTGAACTTCTTTTAATTCTTGTTTTAATTTTTCTAATTCATATAAAGCTTTGTTTTCAAGATTAATTCTAGAACAAGCTTCATCTAGAATATCAATAGCTTTATCAGGTAAAAATCTATCATGAATATATTTTTCAGACATAATAACAGTTTGCTTAATAACATCTGTTGAGATTTTAACTTTATGATATTCTTCATAATATTTTTTTATTCCTTCAAGAATTCCGATAGAATCTTCTATATTAGGTTCTTCAACTAAAACTTGTTGAAATCTTCTTTCTAATGCAGTGTCTTTTTCAATGTATTTTCTATATTCTGTAAGAGTTGTTGTTCCAATTAATTGAACTTCACCATTAGATAGGGCAGGTTTTAAAATATTAGCTGCATTCATTGAATGTTCACCATCACCAGCACCTATTATGTTATGAATTTCATCAATAACTAGAATAATATTACCATATTCCTTACATTCATCGATAATACCTTTCATTCTAGATTCAAATTGACCTCTAAATTGAGTACCAGCAATAACTGCAGTCATATCTAAAAGATAAACTTCTTTGTTTAAAAGTTTTGCTGGAACATTTTGGCTAGCTATTTTTATTGCTAAACCTTGAGCAATAGCAGTTTTACCAACTCCAGGTTCACCAATAAGGCAAGGATTGTTTTTAGAACGTCTATTTAAAATTTGAATAACCCTTTGAATTTCTTTATTTCTACCAATAACCAAATCAAGTTCATTATTCTTAGCTTTATTTGTAAGATTTGTTCCATATGTGTCCAAAAACTTTTTCTTTTTATTTTGTTTTACATTTTTCTTTTTTTCAACTCTTATAGTTTTCTTGTTTTCTTGTTTTTGATTAGAAGTTTCGTCAGATTTATTTTGATGAAACATATTAGTAAATAGAGAGCCTAATGGAATTGCAGCACCTGCAAATTTTGGCTTTTCTTCATTATCAAAGTCGCCATCGTCATCTTCTTCAACATTACCAAAAGTAATAGCTCCATCAATATTTTCTAAATTATTTATATCAATATTCTCAGCTAAATCTTTGAAAATATTTTCTAGTTGTTTATTTACATCACTTAAATTAATTTTATCTTTTGCTAATATATCTTGTTGATGTGCTAAAACAGCTGTAACATCAATATCGTGTTTTTTAGCACAGTCATAACATAAACCTTTTAACTCACTTTTTCCATTTACAGATTTTTCATAAAAAAGTACAGCTGGATTTTTATTACATTCTGAACATAACATATTTAATAATTCCTCATTTCTAAATAAATTAATATTATATATAATACCGCAAAAGTGCTAAATAGTCAATAAATTTAATAAAAGTTAGTATTATATAATTATAAATTATTTCTTATATTTAAATATACATTTTTTCTTTAAAAAGATGGTAAAATCTTCAATTTTATTATCAGAAAAACCACTTTTATTTATAATAAAAGCATATTTTCTATCTAAGTAAAGATAAAAGAATTCATCTGATTCAAAAACTTTATATAATTTCCAATAATAGCATTTATTCATTTGATTTCCATCAGATACAGTAAAATAATTTTTATAAAAACAAAATACAAAAGTAGATTCTTGTGATATCTTTGGTGAATTTATTTCATCTTGTATTTCTTTTACAGGATGAAAAATTCTCCATGAGATAAAAGCTATAAAAACTAATATTAGCATTGAGGCTACTTTTTTATTGCCATAATTTAATTGCAAAACAAAACAAAATGCAATTAAGGCAACAATTAATAAAGTATAAAGGTTACTTGAAATTCCAAATTTTTTATTATGAAATTCAAGAAATTTTTGATAACATTGTTTAGTATATTTTGTTCTATTTTTAAATAATAAATTCACAACTATCACACCTTATAAAATTTTTTCAAATATAGTATAACATAAAAAAATAAAAATTTAAAATTAGTTTTATTTTTTATGTTTTTATGTTAAAATATTTATGAGGTGAAAGAATGAACGTTACACTACCAGAAAACAAAGAAATAAATAAGAAAAGAATAATTCTTTATAGTATAGCAATATTTATATGTATATTATCAATAATAATAATAATTGGAATTCAAATATTGGGTAATGATGTAGTTGATGAATTTTTTGGAATAAATAAAATAACAAAAAAAACAGAGGAACAAGAAGAGGAGTTAAAAGCTAATTTTGAGACGTTATTTCAGAATCAACTAGAAAATAAAAATAATAATGAAGTAAAAAAAATTGATGATGATAAGGAAATTGTATACACTAATTATCAAAAAAATGATAGATCAACAGGAAATTACGAATTAAATATAAACATTCCATATATTAATATAAAAAATAAAACAGTACAAGATTATAATGATGAAATTAAAAATACATTTGAGGAAAAAGCTGAAGAAGTATTAAAAAGTACAAATAATAATATTATATATACCGTGAAATATGAAGCCTATATAGAAAATAATATTTTATCTTTAATTATATACTCAGACTTAAAACAAAATACTAGTGCTCAAAGAGTTATTATTCAAACATTTAATTTTAACCTAGAGACTAATAAAAAATTGACATTAGAAGATATAATAAAAATATATGAACTAAATCAACAAAATGTACAAAATAAGATAAATGAAGAAATTAAAAGCGAAGAAAAAAAATCCCAAGATTTAAAATCATTAGGATATAATGTTTTTTCAAGAAATATAGATAGTGATATATATAAAATAGAAAATGCAACTGAATTTTTTGTTCATAATAATAATTTATATATAATTTTTGCATATGGAAATGACAAGATAACAAGTGAAAAAGATATTGTTGTAATATAAAGAAAAAGCTAGTATAAACTAGCTTTTTTCTTTTGAAAATAAAAGGGGATGTTTTTATTTTTAAGTCAGAATTCTTACTGACTATGATTATATTATAATAACTTTTTTTGTCCATTTTGTGAATTAAGAGTGAAAATTCTATTAAGGTTGTTCGCCTAATGTTAAAGTTATTTCTTTTTCATTACCATCTCTATTAACTTTTAATTTTAAAGTATCACCAATTTGATGGGCATTTTTAATTTCATTTAATTCATCCATTGTTTTTATTGATTTTCCTTCAGCTTCTATAATTACATCACCAGCTTTTAATCCGGCTTTTTCGGCGGCAGAAAAGTCTTCAACAGATTTTACATAGATACCTTCAACTAAATGGTAAGTTTTTGCAGTATCTGAATCTAAGTCGATACCAGATATACCGATAAAAGGTCTTTTTACTTTATTGTATTGAATTAATTGTGAAGTAATGTCAGTAGTAGAATTAATCGGGATTGCAAATCCAATACCTTCAATTCCAGTTCCTGAAAGTTTTAGAGTATTGATACCAATTACTTTACCTTCACTATTAACCAAAGCACCACCACTATTACCAGAGTTTATAGCAGCATCTGTTTGAATACATGTATAAGTTTTTCCATCTGAATCTGTAATTTTTCTGTTAACAGCACTAACAATACCAGTTGTTACAGTACTATTCATATTTACAGGGTTACCAACAGCCATAGCAAATTCTCCAACTTTAACAGAATCAGAATCTGCAAATTCAGCTTTTGTTAGACCAGTTTTTTCAATTTTTATAACAGCTAAGTCAGTTTGTTCATCTTGACCGACAATTTTGGCTTCATACTCAGTTTCATCATTAAATAAAGTAACAGTAACTTTTCCAGCATCAGTAATTTGATAATATGAATTAGAGTCTGATGAACTAGAAGATACAACGTGATTATTAGTTAAAATGTAACCATCTTCACTAATAATAATTCCAGAACCAGAAGCTGTTGCAGTAGAAGATGAACTTCTACCAAAGAAAGAAGATGTATTTACAGTATATTCTATTTTTATTCCAACGATTGATGGTAGTATTTTATTTGCTGCATATACAGCTGTATCAGAATAATTACTTAAAGATGTTTGTGTAACATATCCTGTTGATTGGGTTGAACTATTATTTGAAGTACTTATATTACTATTAGAATTTCCTAATAATTTTGTTTTTATTGATGGAACTCCAAAACAAGTACCAATAACAACAGAACAACCAACTATACCACTAACAAATGGAATTAATATTGTTTTTCCGAATCCTGTATTTGAAGATTTATTCTTATTTGATTTTTTATCATAAGATGTTGAACTATTTACAGGAACTGCTTTAAATTTTGTTTCTATTTTTTCTTTTTCATTTTCATTCATGAAAACCCCTCCTAAATATATTATGTGTTTTTAATCTAGTTATATAATAACTCAATTTTTATTAAGAATACAACATATTTGTGAAAATTGTGTGAAAAAAATGTAATTATTTTTTTATTAAAAAATGTTGAAAAAAAGTGTTACTACATATATAATAAATGAGGAGAATGGAGGAAATTAAATGAAAAAAAATAATGGAATAACAATGGTTGCACTAATTATAACAGTAGTAATATTAATAATAATTGCTGGAATATCAATAAATGTAGGAGGGAAAGCAATAACAATTTCAAAACTTGAAAATTTAAAAACTAATATGTTATTAATAGAAGTAAAAGCAAAAGAACAAGTAGAAAATGCAAATTTTGACCTAGGAACAAACATAGATAAAGTTACAGAAGAAGAAAAAAATACTAGAATAGAACAAGCAAAAGGTGAATTAAAAGGAGTGGAAATAACAACAGGAGATATATTTAGTAATAATGTAAAAATAACAACTGCAACAATACAAGAAGAAAATAAAAATAATATTTATTATTATAAAATTAGTACACAAGATTTAATTGATATGGGATTAAATAAATTAAAATCTAGTGAAGAAGAAGGATATTATGTTGTAAGATATGATTTGAAAAATACAAAAACAGAAATATATAATACAAAAGGATTTAATTATGAAAATAAAATAGTATATTCACTAACTGAAGTAAAAGAATTATAATAAGATAGAGGAAGAAAAATGAAGGAAAAAGAACTAGAAAGATTAACAAATTTAAAACAAATAGAAAAAGAATTACATCAAAAAGGATTTAAGGCAATTTGTGGAATAGATGAAGCAGGAAGAGGACCATTAGCTGGTCCTGTTGTTGTTGCAGGTGTAATAATGCCTGAAAACTCAATGATTGAAGGAGTAAATGATTCTAAAAAAGTTTCAGAAAAAAAGAGAGAATTACTGTATGATAAAATTATAGAAGAAGCAATTAGTTATTCTGTAGCGATAATAGGACAAGATGTAATAGATGATATAAA
Source organism: uncultured Clostridia bacterium (assembly GCA_934130705.1). The sequence continues at coordinate 40,144 of CAKOYL010000001.1, read as the reverse complement.
TATTTTAAATGCAACTAAAAATGGAGTTACAAATGTTGTAAAAGGTTTAGATGTAAGACCAAATTTAATAATAATAGATGCACTTCAACATATAGACACAGATGGAGTTCCATATGAATCTATAATAAAAGGTGATGCAAAATGTTATTCAATAGGAGCCGCATCAATTATAGCAAAAGTAACAAGGGATAGAATCATGAGAGAATGGGATAAAGTATATCCACAATACGGTTTTGCAAAACATAAAGGATATGGAACTGCTGCACATATAGCAGCAATAAAAGAATATGGATTATGTCCAATTCATAGAAGAAGTTTTACGAAAAATTTTGTGTAGGTGATGGAATATGAATATTTTAGAAATTATAGAAAAAAAGAGAGAAAAGCAAGAATTAACAAAAGAAGAGATTGAATATTTTGTAACAGGATATGTTAATGAACAAATTGCAGATTATCAAGCAGCTGCATTAGTAATGGCAATATTTTTAAATGGAATGACAAAAAAAGAAACAACAAATTTAACATTGGCAATGGCTAATTCAGGAGAGATATTAGATTTGTCAAAAATAAATAAAATAATAGTAGACAAACATTCAACAGGAGGAGTAGGAGATAAAGTATCTATTTGCTTATTACCATTAGTAGCATCTCTAGGAGTACCAGTGGCTAAAATGTCAGGAAGAGGATTAGGATTTACAGGAGGAACTGTTGATAAATTAGAATCAATTCCAGGATATAAAACTAATATAGATATCCACAAATTCATACAAAATGTGGAAAACATAGGTATCAGTATGATTTCACAAACATTAAATTTAGCACCAGCTGATAAAAAATTATATGCATTAAGAGATAGTATTTCATGTGTTGAAAGCATTCCTTTAATAGCTTCTAGTATAATGAGCAAAAAAATAGCAAGTGGCGCTGAAAAAATAGTATTAGACATAACAGTTGGAAAAGGTGCTTTTATGAAAGATATACACCATGCAGAAATGTTAGCAAATGAAATGATAGAAATAGGAAAATTAGCCAATAGAGAAACAATATGTGTATTAACAAATATGGATGAACCACTAGGATACACAGTAGGAAATAATTTAGAAGTAATAGAAGCAATTAAATTTTTAAAAGGTGACATGCCAGAAGATTTAAAAGAGGTTGTTTTAGAACTTGGAGCACATATGATAAAATTAGCAGGGATATGTGATGATTTAGATGAGAATAAAAAACAAATGTTAAGAAATATAGAAAATGGAAAAGCATTTAATAAATTCAAAGAATTGGTAAAAAATCAAGGCGGAGATGTTTACTATATAGAAGATTTAGAAAAATTTGAAAAAGCTAAGTTTATTGAACCAATAATTTCACAATCTTCAGGATATATACAAGAAATAAACGCAGAAAATATTGGAAAAGTTGCATGTGGGTTAGGAGCTGGAAGAATAAAAAAAGAGGATAATATAGATTATTCAGTAGGGATTAAGCTAAAAATAAAAGTATCTGACAAAGTAGAAGAAGGAGACATAGTTGGATATATTTATTCAAATGATACTCAAAAATTAAAAGAAGCAAATAAAAAAATACAAGATATTATTAAAATTTCAAAAAATAAAGTAGACAAATTACCAATGGTATTTGAGGTTTTAAAATAAGAAAATTTTTCAATATTTATATATTTTATTGAAATTGTTGATTAATTAGTGCTATAATTAAGATAGATTTTTTAATGGAGGACAAAGCAATGAAAGAAAACAAAACAAAGAATAAAGAACAAAAACAATTTAATAAAGGACAAATTTTTATGAAAGTTATGGCTGGAATTTTAGCTTTAATGATGATTTTAGCAACAGCTGCAACTTTAATATATTCATTAATATAAGAAGGTGAATTTATGGGGAATAATATAAGTACTAATTGGATGAAGTTTTATAATGAAAACATATTAAATTATTTTCAAACACTAGAAGATAATCCATTTACAGTTATAACAACTATTTTAGATCTAGCAATTGTAATATTTTTATTATATACATTATTAAGAATGGTAAAAGGTTCAAGAGCATGGCAACTTATAAAAGGAATAGGATTGTTAATAATAGCTACATGGATTAGTGGATTATTGAATTTAAACATATTGAATTCAATATTAACAGGAATTATGAATTGGGGAGTAATTGCATTAGTAGTAATATTTCAGCCGGAATTAAGAAGAGGATTAGAACAATTAGGAACAAATAAATTTACTAAATTTTTTGGAATAGAAAGCGATTTAGCAACAAAAACCAAAGAAGATGTATATAAAGTAGTTATAGCAGCAATGGAACTTTCAAAAACAAAAACAGGAGCACTAATAGTATTTGAAAGAGATATAAATATTCAAGATATTATTGCAACAGGAGTTCCTATGAATTCAGAAGTTTCACCACAATTATTAGTTAATTTATTTGTACCAAAAACACCATTACATGATGGAGCTGTAATTATTAGCAATAATAAAATTGCAGCTGCAGCATGTGTATTACCGTTGGCAGATGATACAGATATAGCAAAAGAATTAGGTACAAGACATAGAGCAGCTATAGGAATTTCAAAAGAATCAGATGCAATAGTAGTTGTTGTATCAGAAGAAACCGGAAAAGTTTCTGTAGCCAAAGATGGAACATTAATAGCAGATGTAAGAGAAGATACTTTAAAGAAGATATTAATTAGTAATATAGTAACAAAAAGATTTACAGAAAAGAAAGTAGTAGAAAATAGCAAACTTTCAAAATTAAAACAAAGTTTAAAAAACAAAAAAACAAAAGATAATAAAAATATAGAACAAAGTAAATAATGGTCGCTTTTAAAGCGACTTTTATATGTTAATTGAGGAAGGGTTATATGAGAAATATAAAATTAACAATAGAATATGATGGAAAAGAATTTAATGGATGGCAAAAACAACCTGATAAATTAAATATACAAGGAACAATAGAACATGCTATAAAAACTATAACAGGAGAAGAAGTAGATTTAATGGCATCAGGAAGAACTGATGCAGGAGTTCATGCTTGGGGACAAGTTGCAAATTTTAAAACCAATTCAAATATACCAATAGAAAAAATAGCTATTGCATTAAATTCAAATTTGAAAAAGTCTATAAGAATAAAAAAAGCAGAAGAAGTAGATGAAAGATTTCATAGTAGATTAACCTGTAAAAAGAAAACATATAGATATGTAATTAATAATGATGAGTTTCCTTCAGCAATATATAGAAATTTTGAAACACATATACCATATAAATTGAATATAGAAAAAATGAAAAATGCTGCCAAATACTTTGAAGGTGAACATGACTTTAAAGCTTTTAAAGCAAGTGGAACAAGTAGTAAAAGTAGTGTTAGAAAAATATATAAAGCAGAAGTAATTGAAATGCCTAATAATAGAATATATATAGAATTAACAGGAAATGGATTTTTATATAATATGGTTAGAATAATAGCGGGAACATTAGTAGACGTAGGTATGGAAAAAATTCAACCAAAAGAAATTATAAATATAATTAATTCTAAAGATAGAAGTTTAGCAGGAAAAACATTACAACCACAAGGCTTGTTTTTATTAAGTGTAGAGTATGATAAGTAAAAAGTAACAAATAACAATAAAAAGCATAAAATATAGTAAAAATAGAAAAGGAGAAAAATTATGACTAATTTACTTATATTTTTTGCTTTACCAATAGCAACAATAATTATATCAATAGCATTACAGAAAATTTTTAAATGTCCATTTTTGGTAACAGCAATTATCTTTGCTATATTCTTAGTAGTGACATTTGCATTAGGAAACCTAATTTATTTGGTTGCAACAATAGCATATACAATAATTGCTTTTATAACAGCTTTTCTAACAATGTGGTTTTGTAGACTTGTAGATGAATTAAATGCAAGAAATACTAATAATCATAATAGTGAATGTGGATGTGGAAATAGTAATGAATCTAGAAGAACAGGTAATAATAATAATGATGATAATGGAAATTTATTGACTATAAGTTGTGGATGTAATGGAACTCAAAATGATTTACTTACAATAAATTCAACGTGTTCATCTAATAATAACAATTCAAATTGTAGTTGTAGTAATAATACATCAAATGATTCTATTGCTGTAAGGGCAAATGTATTTCCAAATAACAATGGAAATAACGGAAGTTTTTGTGGATGCTTTAGGAGAAGATAAAGAACCCACCGTTAATAGCGGTGGGCATTTTTACGTTTAAATATTGAAAATGTGTATAAAATATGTTATTATATTAAAATAAAAAGGAGAGGAAAAATGATTGAGATAATAGAAGATACATTAATAGATGCAATAAAATTATTACCATTTTTATTTATTACATATTTATTAATGGAATATATTGAACATAAAATGAAAAATAAATCAAGGGAGGCCATAAAAAAATCGGGAAAATTTGGACCACTCTTTGGAAGTTTATTGGGAATATTTCCACAATGTGGATTTTCGGTATCAGCCACTAATTTATATTCTGGACGAGTTATAACATTAGGAACATTAATAGCAGTATATTTATCAACATCAGATGAAATGTTACCAATATTTATTTCAGAAGCTGTATCACCAATAACAATATTAAAAATATTAGGATTAAAACTTATTATAGGTATAATTGCTGGATTTTTAATTGATTTTGTGATTGTTTTATTAAATAAAGAAAAAACACATAATGAAGATAATAATAAGATAGAAGAACAATCAATAGAGCATATGTGTCATGAAGAACATTGCCATTGCAATGAAAATGGAATATTAAAATCAACTTTAAAACATACATTAAATATATTTGTTTATATAGTAATAATTACTTTTATTATAAATTTAGTTGTATATTTTATAGGTGAAGAAAATATTGCAAATTTATTATTAGATAAACCAATACTTGGACCAATTATTTCTGCATTAATAGGATTAATACCAAATTGTGCTGCATCTGTAATAATTACAAATATGTATTTACAAAATGTTATATCATTTGGAAGCATGATGGCAGGATTACTAACTGGAGCTGGGGTTGGATTGGCAATATTATTTAAAACAAATAATAATGTAAAAGAAAATATAAAAATAGTAGGGTTATTATATTTTTTAGGTATGTTATCAGGAATAATAATTGAAGCTTTAGGAATTATGGTTTAAAAAAATAAAAAGAAAATGTTGTTACATTTTCTTTTTATTTTTTATATTTACAACTATTGCATCTTCATTATCAAATAAGTAAGAAGAATCTGTTACATCTGTTTGAACTGGATCAAATTCATTTCTGTTATCAGTAAAATCTAAATGTTTTAAATCAAATTTCTTTTTATTTGGTAAGTCATTATCATCTTCTGTATCAGTTGTTACACTATCAGAATATTTTCCAAAATCAAAAGTTTTAATTTTTTTAGGTTCCTTATATTTAGATTCTAAGAAATTTAATTTACCTTGACCTGCAACAGGTTTACCTCCGGCTCCTTTTATAAGGTATGCACAATCTTTAGTTCCAAAACTTTGTAATTTTCCAACTTTAAAGTTTTCAACGAATTTCCAACTAACACTTCCATGTTTTGATTCATATTTTCCTTTATCAAAATCAATAGTATTAGACATAGACCATTCTCTGTGTTGACCAAATTCAACTTCCCACCATTGTAAATCTTCTGCTGTTCCACCACCTGTAAATATTTTATTTGCACAGTTAGATAAAATAACTTGTCTGTAATTTTCTCTTTCTGTAGGTATTTCAAGTTGAGATAAGTTTTGTGCAGAAATTGTTGTACCAATTTTATATTTTCTATACATTGTGAAAATAGGTTCAGTAGCTTTACATATAAAGTCTGGAAATTCATCTATATACATAAAGTTAGGAACTCTAGATTTTTCGTTTCCAGGTCTTCTTAATACTGCATTTTGCATTGATATTAAGAAGAATAATCCGAATGCTTTATGAGATGTTGCACCTAAATCTCCACGTCTTGTGCAAACAAAAACAATTTTTCCATCTGCTAACATTTTATCAAAGTCTAAATTATGGTGTCTATTACATAATATTGATTTTACTCCAGGTAATCTTAACAAACTATCTAATTGAGTAACAGCTGAATATACATATTTTTCTGTTTCATCTCTTCCAGAACCTGTTTTATAAAAATGCTTTTTAAAATAAGCCAATTGTAAACTATATTTTTCTTTTAATTCTTCATTATGAGATAATATTTCGCACATTTTTTCTACTAAATCAAAATTTGTAAGCATTTTTAACATATCTTCAAGATTTGGTAGCATTCCTTCATTCATTCTAGGATACATTTCTTTTAAAAGAATTGTAACATTTTCAATAGCTTGAATTGCAGCATCATCTCTATAAGCTTCTTCTATTTCACTGTGTGTATTGTTATACATAGCTTTTATAACAGAAGAAATAGTAATAGCTATTTTATTAGGATCATCATAAACAAAAGGATTTAGTCCTATTGAAGTTTTATCTGTTGGATCAATTATTTCATATGATAAACCAAAATTCTTACAAACATTTGTCATATGATCTGTAATTTCTCTATCAGGAGATAATACTGTAATACCACAATTTCTATAAGTAGTTTCAACAGAATCATCTAATATCATTTTTTTCATAAATGCTTTGTAAACAGCTTCGTTTCCTGAAGTTGGAATTAACATGTTTAAATTAAAGTTTTCATTTAAATAATCATTATCATAAGGTTTTGTAAGTGTAGCAATTCCTGTTTTTAAAGCAGTAAAACCTAATTCTTTTGATACTTCTCTAAAAAAATATTTTCTTTCTAAATCTCTTGCAATTAATGGTTCATATATAAGAGATGTTTTTCCTGTACCAGAACCACCACAAACAAACATACTTTGATATCTTGAAGCTTCTGGAATTGTTATAGTTGTTCCTGTTTCACTATTTTGGCATAGATATACTTCACAAGTATATGGACCATGATCTTTTTTTGTATCTGATAAGTCAATTCCAGCATAATCCCAAATAGAACGAGTCATATCAGTACTATCATTAACGCCAAAGTATAAGAAATTGAATACTTTTGGTATAATAAACAATGGGAAAAGTAATGTTAATGATGTAAAAGCAGGTCGTATTAAATCAGAAAAGTTAGTAACTAAATCTACATATCCTGGATTTGAAATTAATAATAACCAAGCTCCCATATTTAGCCATTGGGTAAACATAGAAATTACAATAACAGTTAAACCAATAACATAAACATTAAATAATGTTACTTTTTGCTTTTTACTTGAAGAAAATTCAGATGGTCCTGAAAATAAATAAGCAAATACAGGACAGGCTAAAGCAAGTGTGTATTTTATTGGTCCCCAATAAGAATAAGAAACACCTGTAAATAACATTAGTAAAAATTCTACTATTCTATCAACTGCTAAATATACAGTTAAAAGAGTTAAGATATATGTTAAAAAGGTATTTCTACTTGTATTTAATTTCTTTAAAAATTTATCAAATATTTTCATTATATATGCCCCTTTTTATAATTTAATTATACATATATATTATCCTATAAAATAGCGAAAAAAACAAGTATTTTTGGCAAAAAAATTAGTATAAATTAGCATTTTTTGCATATAATATTTAAAATTAACAAGAATGGAAGTGTTTTAATGCAAGAAGAATGGAAAAGCGAAGAATTAAATAAGGAAATTGAACTGATTAAAAATATTATAAAAACAAGAGAAGAACTAAAAAATAATAATAGAAATTTTGAATATGCAAATATTGATTTAGTTGATTATTATATATATTTAATAAAAGCCAATCAAGCTAAATTGGACTATTTATTAAAAATAGCTAAGTCTAGGGGAATTACAGTTGATATTATAAATCAAATAAAATATGAAAGTTATGAAGAAGAAATAGGGTAGAAACAATGAATATTTGTCCCAAGTCAAACATAAAATTTATAAATAAATTTTTAAAGAGGGATGAGTATGAACACAAATCTAATTACATATTTAGCATGTATATGTTTTTTATTTATTTTTGGAAGAATATTTGTTGTGCCAATAAGTAAAATTTTAAAATTAGTTTTAAATTCTATATTAGGAGGAATAACTATATATTTAATTAACTGGATTGGAGGCATGGTTGGATTTCATATAGGATTAAACATATTTACAAGTGTTTTAATTGGAATATTAGGATTACCAGGCACAGTATGCCTTGTAATTGTAAAGCTTTTGATTAGCTAATATAAAAAACAAAATTTTGACAATTTTATAGCTTTTTTTTTATTTATGTGTTATGATAGATATATAAGAAGATAAATGGAGGAAAGTATATGGAAGAAGATATGATGAAAAAAATATCATTATTATTAGGAGAAGAAACAGGAATTGACTCAAATAGAATATATAATCACATAAAGAAAAGTTTAGAAAATGATGCTAAAAATAGAAAAGGCGATACTAAAGAAGAAAAAGAAAATGAAGACGTTTCTAAATTAAAAGAAGAGTTAAAAGATATTTTTAAAAGAAAAAATGATGATGAACAAATTAATCTAATAGAAGATGATTCAGAAAAAGATAGAGCTACTATTAAGAGCTTAAAAAAATTAAGAAAAATAGATGCAAAAATAGCAAAAAGGGAAAAAGAAGAATTAGAAAATGCTATTGAATTACCAATAATAGAAGATAAATTAGAAAAAAAGGTATTAAAAGATACTTCAAAAATATCTGAAGAAGAAAGAAAAAAGGAAATTCAGAAATTAAGTATTCCAGAAGCAAAAGTTGAAAAACCAAAAAAAATTACTGGAAAACTACATGTTGTTGCTGATCTTAAAGAAAACGAATACTGTATTATAGACGACGCCGGAAATAAATTACTTACTAGAACAATTAATGGACTAGAAAATGGAACTTATAAAGAAGGTATGTCTCAAAGATTAGTAGATATTCGTAGAAATAAACTAATAAAAAATCACAAATATGTTGATGGAGAAAATGTAAAAAATGTAGATACTATAACATATAAATTGTTAGAAGATTTAGATAAAATACATTCAACAGATTATGCAACTAAATATTTAAAATTAATGGTTATACAACCTAATAGAAGAGAATCAGAAAGTGATGAAAAATATAAAAATAAATTACTAGCTTCAAAGAGAAAAGCGTTAAAAAAATTAAATGTGGACTTTACATATAATACAAAAGGAATATTGTTTTTAAAGGGAGTAAAATTAAAAGATAAAATAAAATATTTAAAAACAGTTTCAAAACAACAAAAATATGCAGGTGCTCAAGTATATAGTAATTTTATTGGATTATTTAAAAACAAAAATAAAATGCTTAATGCAGCAACAGAAGAAAATAAAAAGAAAACTTTAAAATTAAGCAAAAAGAAATTTCCAAAAATGACTTTCAAAAGTTTCCATATGCCTAAATTAAACATTAATATAGATAAAGCAAAAGCAAAAAAATATTTTGGTAGAACAGTATTAGCTGGGGTAGCAGCACTTTCAATGTTTGGATCTATGTATAACAGTAAAACTTTTGATAATACCAACACAAAGAATAATACAAATATAGAATATTCTATGGATAATGAAAATTCACATAAAGATTTAAATAATAAATTTGCTGAAAGCCTACGTGTTAACATAGAGAAAAAACAAGTTGAAAATAATCAAGAACAAGATTTAAAACAAGAAAATCAAGAAGTAGAACAAGTAGTTGAAAATACAGAAAACGTTGAACAAAATACAGTTATTAGTCAAATTAAAAATTTAGTAAACAATTCTTGGGAAATTAGTGATGGTAAATTTTATAGTTCACCAGATGGAACTGGTAATTTTGGTAATTTTGGGGATCACAAAGAAAAAGTAAACGTAGATATGGTAAATTTATTGGACGAAGCTGGTAATAAGATATGCACAGTTTCACCTGAAGAGCTAAATAATTTGCCTGAAGATATTGCTGCACAAGTAAAAGGATTCCAATACCATGTTAGCAATGAAAATACTGATTTGGGATGGAATACAGATAAACAATTAGATGAATTAAATAAAAGTAATTCAATACATAGTGTAGAAGAAGAAAATGAAAGATAATAAAAAAAGAAATCAATTTTGATTTCTTTTTTTATTATCCTATTCAACTGTAACAGATTTTGCTAAATTTCTTGGTTTATCAACATCTAATCCTTTTTCTTTAGAAATATAATAAGCAAGTAATTGTAGAGGAATAACTGATAAAATAGGAGAAACAAAGCAATTTGTTTTTGGGATTTCAATAACTTCATTAAACATATTTTTATCAATATCCTGATTTGTAATAACTAAAGTTTTAGCTCCACGAGTAATAACTTCTTGAATATTACTTACAGTTTTCTTAACTAGATTTTCATCAGTCATAATACTTATAACAGTGATTCCATTTTCAATTAAAGCTATAGGACCATGTTTTAATTCACCAGCAGCATAGCTTTCAGAGTGAATGTAAGAAATTTCTTTTAATTTCAAAGAACCTTCTCTAGCAACAGTTTCATCAATTCCACGACCCAAGAAAAATACATCTTTTTCTTGATACATTTTTTGAGCAAAATCTTTTATTTTAATATTACAACTTAAAGTTTCCTCAATTTTTTTAGGTAAGTCTAAAATATCTTGTTTTAAATCTTTAATTAATTTTGAATCTTCTCTAAGTAAAATTTCGGCAAAATAAATTGCAAGAATATTAATTAATACAACTTGAGATGTATATGCTTTTGTTGATGCAACAGCAATTTCTGGACCAGCATGAGTGTAAATTGAATAATCTGCTTCTCTAGTTATAGAGCTTCCAATTACATTGGTAATAGCTAATGTTTTTGCACCTTTTTCTTTAGATAGTTTAAGAGCAGCTATTGTATCAGCTGTTTCACCTGATTGAGAAATGAAAATACATAAAGTTTTTTCATCAATAATTGGATCTCTGTATCTAAATTCAGAAGCAATATCAACTTCAGTAGGAATTCTACAAAGTTTTTCTATTGCATTTTTTCCACTAAGCCCTGCATGCATTGCTGTACCACATGCAACTATATAAATTTTATTTAAGCTTGATAAATAATCTTTTGTAAAATTAAGTTCATCAAACTCACATTTTGAATTTGTGTTTATTTTTGCTCCAATAGTTTCTCTTATTGCTGTTGGTTGTTCATATATTTCTTTTAGCATAAAATCATCAAAGCCATCTTTTTCAGCAGCAGATGCATTCCATTCTATTGTTTGAGTATTTTTTTCTATTTTATTTAAATCCTTATCATAAAATTTAGCAGAATTTCTTGATAATAAAACAAATTCTAAGTCATTTAAAAGATAAAAATCTCTAGTATAAGAAAGAATTGCTGGTATATCAGAAGACAAATATTTTTCATCATCACAAGTTCCTATAACTAAAGGGCTATCTTGTCTAACAACTATCATATTATCTGGATATAATTTTGAAATAACTTCAAGAGCAAAACTTCCTTTTAAATCTAAACAAGCATTTCTAACAGCTCTTAAAAATTTCAAATCATCATCTTTTTTATCACTAGTAAAATAATAGTGAATTAAATTAGGTATAATTTCAGTATCTGTTTGTGAGTAAAAAGTATATCCTTTTTCTTCTAACATTTTTTTAAGTTCATTGTAATTTTCAATAATTCCATTATGAACAACACTGAATGTTTTGGAATTATCTTGATGTGGGTGAGAGTTTTCTTTAGATGGTTTTCCATGAGTAGCCCATCTTGTATGAGCAATTCCTACAGTTCCTTCTAATTTATCAATTCCTTCTAAATTGTATAAATTTTTTACTCTACCTTTATCCTTCATTAAAGATAATCCATTTTTTTCTATTGTTGAAATACCAGCTGAATCATATCCTCTGTATTCCAATCTTGTTAGACCTGCCAATAAAATTGGACAGGCTTTTTTAATTCCTATGTAACCTACAATTCCACACATAGTAATCCTCCTTAAAAATTAAAATTCTGGAATTGAAAGTATTGCAATACTTAATTATATTAATTTCTGTTTTAATATTACTATTAGTTTTTATATTAATACTATGACCTTAAGTAAAGCCACTAGAGCATCCGCCGAATATTTCGATAACTCTAGACCTCGTCAACCATATTATGGTCCTGGCGCTTATAATAACTCCTTTCATTATTTTTTTGCAACTTTCAATTATGATATTATATTACTATATAAATAATAATAGTGCAAGTTTATTTTAATAATTTTTTTTTATTAAAATGAACTTGCATTTTATATTAGTATAATTCTTTTAAAATATTTCCGTTATTTTTGGTTAATCTCTTATTAACAACAGCAGCATTAATTAAATAGTGTAAATTAGAATAATTTTTAGAGTATTCATTACTTATAATTTCATCAATAATGTAATTAGGGATTATAAAGTCAAATTGGGATTGAATAAATGTTGCTTTTTTGTTCCATAGTTCTATTTGTTTTTTTAATTCCGATATATGTTGTTCTATGTTAGATAAATTGCTGTTTATATTATTTTCAAACATAATAATACTCCTTTCGATAAAATATGACATTAATATATTACCAAAAGGAAAAAAAATAATCAATGTAATACTTTCAAAATAAAGTAAAACATTTATGAATTTGCATTTTTTAACATAAGTGCTAATTTTTTTAGCGTTTCGCAACCATTTTCTATTTCTTCTTGAGAAAATTCAGCTAATAAGTTCTTTGTATTATCTATAACAGTTGTATCTTTGCCAAAAAGAATATAATCTGCAGATAGGTTAGTTAGATCGCAAAGAACTTTTAGTTTTTCAATAGATAAATAATTTTTACCATGCTCAACAAGGCCTAAATATTGACCTGAAATTCCAATAAGTTTAGCAAATTCTTCTTTTGTCATTTTCATATTTTCTCTAATATTTTTTATTCGTAATCCAAAATCTTCTTTCATAAATACCTCCGTATAATTTATATATTTATTTTAATTTTTTAAATAATAAAAAAAGTGATAATTCATAGTAGTGAAATGTGGAAAAATATGACAAAATATGATAATATAGTATAAAAATGAAATGGAGGAATTGATATGAATAATGTACCAATGAGCATTTTACTAGTAGAAGATGACATAAATGAATGTAAAAAATACAAAGAAATAATTACTAATAGAAAAGATGTAAAATTAATTAATTATACTAATTCTGCAACTAAAGCGATAGAAATATGCAAAAAGTACAAGCCTGAAGCCATAATATTAGATTTAGAATTAAATGATGGAGAAGGAAATGGTTTCGAATTTATTGAAAATATTAGAAAATTAAATAGTTCTATAAATCCGAAAATAATAGTAACTACAAATGTTCATTCTAATTCAGTATATAATTTTTGCCATGAAAATAATGTTGATTTTATATTTTATAAGCAACAACAAAATTATTCTCGAGAAAATGTAATAAATACATTACTTTTACTAAGAGGATATAATAGAAAAAATATAACTAATTTACAAAATATAGAAGAAGATTCAACAGATAAAATAATAAAAGAAAAAATAAATGTAGAGTTTGATAATATTGGAATATCACATCACTTACAAGGAAGACAGTATTTATTTGAAGCAATATATTTTATAATTGAAAACGGAGAAAAAGATCAAACTCCAATAGTTCAACATCTAGTTAGTATATACAAAAAATCTAGTAGTACAATAAGCAGAGCAATGCAAAATGCAATTTTTCATGCATGGAGAGTAACACCGATAGAAGATTTGAGTAATTATTATACAGCAAGAATAGATTATGAAAGAGGAGTTCCGACTCCAACAGAATTTATATATTATTATGTAGATAAAATAAAGAAAGAAATATAATTAATTGTAATCAAATATCATTAGATTGCACTTCTGAAAATCACTTATACCAAGCGTATAAGTGATATTTTTTTACTGTAAAAAGTAAAAGAATATCGGAGGTGATATATATGAGTTTTTGGGAATGGCTAGCATATTGGATTGGATAATGACTAGTACATAGTAATCAAAAGAATACAATGAAAATAAAGTATTATATTGATTACTATGTATTTTTTTTGTATAATTATATCTACGGAGGTAGTTTATGAAGATAGAAAACGTTGATATAATTATATATTTTCTTAAGATGTTTATAATCAATATTTATATATATTATTCATTTAGCAAAATATCCAATATAAAAAAAGAAAATGTAAAAAATGTAATTATATTGGTAGTATTGTGTAATATTTTTTTAACATTAATAAATACTTATATAAAATATAATATTAATTTTTATTTTATTAAATTAGTGACATGTATTTTATATGGTGGAATTATAGGTTTTGTCACTAGAAATAAAATAGGGTATTCAATTAGTATTACTATTATATCTTATGCGCTATGTTCAATATGTTTATTTATAAGTATTGTCTTATCATTTATTTCATATAAAATTATTAGAATTGATAATAAATTTTTGCATTTAGCGATAATATTAATACTTCAATTTATATTATTATATAGAATTTTTAAGATAAAAAGATTTGAAAGTGGATTTAGTTTTTTATATAAAAATTTAAATAATGATTTTGTGGATACAATTATGATTAACATTAGCATAGCAACAGTATTTATATTTTGTATATTAGGAACAATATTTAAGGATATACAAGAAATAAGAAGAAATCTATTAATTTCATTCATTATTTTAGGAATAACAATGTTCATAATGATTCAAAAAACATTAACAATGTATTACAAACAAAAACTACTTGAAGACACATTAGAAGGATACAAAAAAGAAATAGCTGAAAAGGACAAAGAAATAGCAGAATTGAAGAATGAAAAATTTAAAATTAGTAAAATAACACATGAATTTTTCAATAGACAAAAAGCCTTGGAATTAGCGGTCAATTCGAAAAAACAAGGTAAGGAATTGTCAAATAGAATAAAAAATTTAACAGAAGAATATTCAACAGAAATTACAAATATGAAAATAAATAATAAGTTACAATTAACCAATATACCTGAAATAGATGATATGTTCTCATATATGCAAAAAGAGTGTATTGATAACAATATTAAATTTCAATTAAAAATTGAAGGAGATATATTTTATTTGATAAAAAACAATATTTCTAAAAACAAGTTAGAAACATTAATAGGTGACCATATAAGAGATGCAATTAATGCGGTAAGGAAAAATGATGTGAATGAGAAAGAAATACTTGTAATATTAGGAATCAAGGATGATTATTATGAATTTTGCGTATATGATACAGGAATAGAATTTGAAATAGATACACTTTTAAAGTTAGGAAGAGAAAGGGTAACAACCAACTCAGAAAATGGTGGAAGCGGTATAGGATTTATTACAACATTTGAAACAATGAAGCAAACAGGAGCAAGTCTTATAATTCAAGAATTTAATAAAAAACAATTCAAATATAGTAAAGCTGTAAAGATTAGATTTGATAACAAAAATGAGTATAGAATTTATTCATATAGAGCTGATAAAATAATAGATAATAATAATAGAATTATCATTGGAGAATTGCAAAAATAATTTACATAATATGATAAAATACAGTTGTTACAGCAAAATTGTGTTTAAAACAGGAGGATTTATTTATGCAGGAGTATAAAATTTTTCACGTAACAAGAAACTTGGCAAAACATGCATTTGAGCTTGACGACGAATTGTATGGAAGTCCGCTCCCTAAAAAGGAAAAAGATTGGGCTTTACAAAATCCAAAATTATATGTTCAGCGGTTGAAAGGTGAATTATCAAGTTTGGAAACTTCATTGTCAAATTTACAGTTCGTATTAGCTTGTAAAGAAAACATGGAATTCGATGAATTAGATTTCTGTATGACAGCAGAGGAAGTTGATGCACACTGCTATCACAGATTTCACCATAGGTCATTTAATTATGCCGAAAAGATCAATTATTGGTTACAAAATAGGGTACCTGAGGAAATTGAAATTAACCATGCAAAGGCTATGCGTCAGCTGAGAGTTTTGGAAGCAGCGATAACTGATGTAAATGTCAGCATTGTAAGATTCGAAAATTATATTGCTTCGCAGAAGTAAAACCAGGAGGACTTTAAAAAGTCCAAAACAAAATGGGATTTGAGTTATAATTTTAACTTGAATCTCATTTTTGTATTTTAATTTATAATAATTATACTATAAGTGATTCTTGATTTATGTGTATTAAATAGTATATAATATTAATGGATAGGTGAAAAATATGTTTAATATAGAGGAAGAATTAAAAAAATTACCGGGAAAACCTGGTGTATATGTAATGAGAGACAAAAATGATAACATTATATATGTTGGAAAAGCAGTTTCTCTAAAAAACAGAGTTAGGTCATATTTTAGAAAAACAAATAAAACTGAAAGAATAAAGAAAATGGTAAGTTTAATAGACCATTTTGAATACATAGTAGTTGATAATGAAGCAGAAGCATTAATTCTAGAATGTAATTTGATTAAGAAAAATAGACCTAAATTTAATGTATTATTAAAAGATGATAAAACATATCCATACATAAAAATAGATGTAAAATCAGAATATCCAAACGTATTTATAACAAGAAGATTATTAAATGATGGAGCAAAATATTTTGGACCATATGCTAATCCAGGTGCTGCAAAAGAAATGGTAGATTTTATAAAACAGAAATATAAAATACGTCAATGTAAAAATTTTAAATCAAATACAAGAGCATGTTTAAATTATCATATAAATAGATGTTTAGCACCATGTATGGGCTATGTTACACCAGAAGAATATAGAAAACAAATAGATGAAATAATAGATTTATTAGAAGGAAAAACAGAAAAAATCTTAAGACATTTAGATACACAAATGCAAGAAGCATCACAAAAATTAGATTTTGAAAAAGCTGCATATTTAAGAGATAGAAAAATTGCAATAGAAAGAGCATCAGCGAAACAAAAAGTTTCTAATATATCTGAAAACAATATAGATGTAATAGGATTATATAAATCAGAAATAGAAGTATGTATAGAAATATTCTTTGTACGTGGAAGCAAAATGATAGGCAGAGAACATTACTTTTTCAATGAATTAAAAGATATGGATGATAGTGAGATTTTAGCTGGATTTATAAAACAATATTATTTAGATAATCCAAATATTCCAAGCAAAATAATGTTAAGAGAAGAATTGCCTGAAAAAGACATAATAGAACAATGGTTATCCACAATGTTAGGAAAAAAAGTGGAATTAAAAAGCCCTAAAAAAGGCGAAAAATTAAGATTTGTAGAGATGGCAGAAAATAATGCAAAAGTTACTTTAGAAAATAAAGAAAAAGATAAATCAGAAATTTTAATGGAATTAAAAGATGTTTTAAAAATGGAAAGATTACCAAGAAAAATAGAAACATTTGATATATCAAATATTTCAGGAGAATATATGGTAGCTGGAATGTGTGTAATGCAAGATGGAGTTATAAAAAAGAATTTATCAAGAAGATTTAAAATAAAAACAGTAATAGGACAAGATGACCCCAAATGTATGGAAGAAGTTGTTACAAGAAGAATAGCACATTCTATCGAAAATCCAAATGGAGGATTTGGAAAATTACCAGATGCATTTTTTGCAGATGGAGGTATTACACAAATAAGAGCAATAAAAACAGCATTAAAAAAATATAATTTAGAAATTCCTGTATTTGGAATGGTTAAAAACGATAAACACCAAACTAGAGCTTTAATGGATGAAAATAGAAATGAATTAGAAATATCAGAAAATTTAATGAATTTAATAACAAAATTTCAAGATACAGTTCATGATACAGCAATTAGTTATCATAGAAAGTTAAGAGAAAAATCTATTACAAAATCAGAATTAGATGAAGTAAAAGGTATTGGTGATGTTAAGAAAAAGGAACTTTTGAAACAATTTGGTAGTGTTAAAAATATTAAAAATGCAAGTGTTCAAGAATTAACGAAGATTAAAGGAATAAATGAAAATTTAGCAAAAGAGATTAAAAGTCAGATTAAATAGTCTGGCTTTTTTGAATGTGGAAATATTTTATAAAAATAGGAATAAATCCAAAAGTAATGCATATACATATAAGAGATAAGGGGGAGAGAACATATGGAGAATGTTTTTAATATTAAATATAATGCAAGATTGGACAGGCTTGAATTACCAAAAGAAAAGAGGACAAGCAAGGTATTGAATTTTATAAAAAAACATAAATTTTTTTCTGTTGCATGTATGAGTTTTTTGACTTTGTCTTTTGTTAATTTTTATTTAATTTATACTTTTATGAAAGTTTTACAAAATGTTTGAAGAATATAAGAATATATAGTATAATTACAGAGCAGAAAGGAGTGAGCATATGAGCATAAAATATAATGTAATTATACAAAAGGAAGAAAACTGGTATGTTGCAAAATGTTTAGATAATAATATTGCATCACAAGGAAAGACAATAGAAGAAGCTATGGAAAATTTGAAAGAAGCTTTAGAATTATATATGCAAGATGAAAAACCAGTACAACCAAAAGAAATATTTATAACAACATTGGAGGTGGCTGTATGAGTTCAAAAATACCTGTACTGCCACCAGATAAAATTATTAAAGTATTAAAAAATTTGTATTTGAAAAATGTTCGCAGAGAGGCAGCCATGCCAAATATGTTAATTATCAAACTGGAAAGATATTTATTATTCCAATGCATAGTGAAATTGCAAAAGGTACATTAAAAAGCATCTTAGAACAGGCAGAAATAGAATTAGATGATTTTTTAGAAAATTTATAAGTTTTTATTCAAATAATATTAAATCTTAATATTCCCTTGGAAAATTAATAAAAATATGATAAAATAGAGCTATTCTAAAAAGAGGAGGAATAGTAGCTATTTTTTAAGCTATAAAAAAGAAAAAATGAAACTTGCAAATGAATGGAAAGATTATAAAATATTAGATATGGCAGATGGACAAAAATTGGAAAAATGGGGAGATGTTATACTTTCTAGACCAGATCCACAAATAATATGGAAAGACAAAAGTTACCCTAAAAAATGGAATTCAATAAATGCAACCTACCATAGAAGTAGTTCTGGTGGAGGTTCATGGGAATTCAACAAAAAAATGCCTAAACAATGGCAAATAAAATATAAAAATTTAACTTTTAATATAAAACCAATGGGATTTAAACATACAGGTTTATTTCCAGAACAAGCAGTTAATTGGGATTGGATGATTAATAAGATAAAATCAGAAAAAAGAGAAATAAAAGTTCTAAATTTATTTGCATATACAGGTGGTGCAACAGTTGCTTGTGCATCAGCTGGGGCTTCAGTGTGTCATGTAGATAGTTCAAAAGGAATGACAACTTGGGCTAAAGAAAATATAGAATCTTCAGGATTAAAAGATAGACCGGTAAGATATATAGTAGATGATGTTGTAAAATTCGTAAATAGAGAAATAAGAAGAGGCAATAAATATGATGCAATAATAATGGACCCACCATCATATGGAAGAGGTGCAAATGGGGAAGTTTGGCAATTTGAAAATAATATATATGATTTAGTAGAATTGTGTACAAATGTATTATCAGATAATCCATTATTTTTCTTAATAAATTCATATACAACAGGTATTTCAAGTAAAGTATTGGAAGATATTTTAAACTTAACAGTTGCAAAAAAATATAAAGGAAAACTAGAATCAGGAGAAATTGGAATTCCAATGGAAGAATCAAAACTTGTTTTACCATGTGGAATATATGGTAGATGGGAGAAATAAAATGCAGAAATTAAAAGTAATATATGAAGATAATCATATTATCGTTGTAGAAAAAATTCCAAATGTTCCATCTCAATCAGATAAAACTGGCGATATAGATATGCTTACAATGGTAAAACAATATATAAAAGAAAAATATAATAAGCCTGGAAATGTATATTTAGGACTAGTTCATAGACTAGATAGACCAGTTGGCGGAATTATGATTTTTGCAAAAACTTCAAAAGCAGCATCAAGATTAAGTGATCAAGTAAGAGAAAAAGTTTTTAAGAAAAAATATTTAGCCGTTGTAGATGGGAAAATAGAAAATAAAAGTGGTACATTAGAAGATTATTTATATAAAGATGAAAGAAATAATATAAGCAAGGTTGTAAATAAAAATAAGAAAAATGCAAAATTTGCTAAGTTAGATTATGAGGTTATAAAATATGATGAAGTCAAAAATTTGAGTTTAGTAAAAGTGAATTTACATACAGGAAGACATCATCAGATACGTGTTCAATTATCAAATTTTGGTCATAGCATATTTGGAGATCAAAAATATGGAACAAGAGGACAAGGAAAGCAAATTGCTTTATGGGCATATGAATTAACTATTAACCATCCTATAACAAAAGAGGAGATGACATTCAAGGATTTACCAGAAAATGTGGGAACATGGTGTATATTAAGAAATCGTTAGTAGCGGTTTCTTTTTTTGAATTTATACCATATTTTTGTAAAGTGTTGAGAATCTTTTACGAAAAAATAAAAACAACAAGATACAAAATGAATAAATATTTTCATAAAAGAAAGAATAAAAAAAATAAGATTAATGTTAAAATTATCTCAACATAAGAAAAAAGTGTGGTGAGAAAAATGATAGATAAAATCACAGAATCTCTAACATGTAAAATTAGAAAGAAAATGCCAGAAATTGACGATGAAAGAGCTGAAGTAATAAATTTTGGATTACAAATTTTAATTGGAGAAGTTCCAAAAATATTTATAATGTTGTTATTGGCATATGTATTAGGAGTATTTAAATTAACATTAATTACATTTTTAATATTACTACCATACAAAGGAGCTTCTGGAGGATTTCATTTAAAAACGCACATAGGTTGTATCATATCAACTACTGCATTTTATAGTGGAATTGCAATCTTGGCAAAAAATATAGTTTTAACAGATGTCACAAAATTTATTATGATTGGTATAGTTGGCGTATTTGGAATAATAATGATAAAACTTTATGCACCAGCAGATACAGAAGATGTACCAATAATAAGTAAAAAAGTTAGAAAACAAAAAATGATATTATCATACATATTTTTTATAATAGGTGTAATAATATCAGCGTTTGTAACCAATAGTATAATCTCTAACATAATCATATTTGGATATTTTATACAAACTTGTATGATTACAAGAATTGCTTATAAAATAACTAATAATAAATATGGTTATGAAGTATACGAAAATGCTACAAATTAAGTTGTTAATATTAAAAATACATGCCGGCAGTATTTTTATATTATATATATCAAACAAAGGAGGAAACCTTTATGTTAAAATTATTAGCAAAAATGGCAGAAAAATATGCAAAATCTACTAATACTGCTTGTTTTATGTGGTCAATGTTTCATCAACCAAAAATGCCAGCAAGTTTAGTAAAAAAAGACTAATTATAAGTTTTTAAATTTAAATAGGAGTAGTTCGACAATGCTCTTATTTAAAACATTAATATACTTTAATGTTATTACATACAATCCAAAAAAAGAAGAATGACTTTACATAGTTATTCTTCTTTTTATGCAATATTAAAATAAAGATAGATTAAAAATCTATCTTTAATAATATATTTCAAATTGTTGAGTAAAATATTTGTCATTTTTTGTAGTATGCAAATTAAGATTATTATTTTTCTTTAAAATTTGTCTTACTTCCCATAATCCTAATCCAGTATGATTTTCTTTTCCGGAAATACCTTTGTTAAAAATATTGTCTAAATCAATTTCTTTGTCTTTAAAAGTATTTTCTATTATTATAAGATTAACATTATTTTTTGAATCATTTCTAAAAATAACATTAATTATTTTATCATCACATTCAGAAGAGGCTTCGATAGCATTATCTAAAAGAATACCTAAAATTCTAGCGAATTCATAAATTTTCATATGTAGATTATTCAAATCTAATAAAATTGTTAAATTGAATTTTATATCTTTTTCTACAGCTTCACTATATTTTGTAGTGAGTAAATTATATATTCCAGGATTGTTTATTATATCAGGATTTAAAAGATATAAATTATTAACTTTTTGACAATCTTCTTCTAGTTGAGAATAATATTTCTTTAATCCTTCCATATCATTTGTTTTTACATAACCACCTATTGTTGTAACAATATTATCAAAATCATGTTTAAATCCTCTAACACTATCATGTAAAATATGTAGTGTTTTATTATATTCTTCTACACTTTCTAATTTTTGTGTAGTAGTTACCAATTTCATTATTTTAGCAAGACTATAAAAGCTCAAACTAAAATAAGACAATAGACACACAAAATTAAAAAATGTAAATTCAATAGGTAAAGTGTCAATATATTTAACACTTAAAAGACCTTGTAAAAATATATTTAAAAAACCAAATATAAAATTTAAAATTATTATAGATTTTGTTTTTTTATCAAAGTTTTCCAAAATATTTACTGTTATTTTTCTGTATTTTAGTATAAAAGCAAATATTAATACTATTAAGTAAGTTAACAATACAAAAGGAAATCTATAAATAATAATTGTTCTATTTTGTTCAGCACTTATTTTAAGTAAATCTAAGTATGGATTAGCAATTAAGTTTTCAACCAAATTAAATACAATGCTTGGAAAAAGTGTTGAAATAAGTGATTTTATAAAACCTAATTCCATAATAAAAAATAGAATCAGAAAAGCAAACGAATAATTCAATATTATGTTGAATGGCCAACTTATAAGATAATTTGCTATTACTGCAATAATACCAGTTGATAATATATAAATAAAGGTTTGTTTTTTATTAAACTTAATATTAAAGAAATTAGAAATTAAATAAAAGGTTAATGGTGCTTCAACAAACAGCAATAAGGGTATAGATAATATAGTAATTAAGATTTCATTAGGAGTACTTATGGCAGTCCAAATATTATTTAAAAATTCCATTTTTCTTAACCTCCTCAATTAAATCTTTCTTATATTTTGGTCCAATATCACAAGTAGAATTATTATTAAAATAAATAATATTACCAACTGGATCTAAATTAGAAATATTGTTAATATTAACTATAAAAGATTTATGAGCTCTAATAAAATTAGAAGGTAATGAATCTTGAATTTTATTAAATGAACTATAAGTTTCATAATCCCTGGTTTTAGTATGAAAAATTAATTTCATTCCATCACGTTTTATAAATAAAACATCACTTTCATCAATAATAGTCTTTTTATTATCTATTTTTATATACTTTTTAGGCAATCCGTTTACATCCTTAAATAATCTAACTACGGTTTCTTCTAATCTGTCTGAAGTAACTGGTTTGGCTAAATAATCAAAAGTTTTAAATTTATAAGCCATCATAGCATATTCTAAATGAGCTGTTGTAAAAATAAAATAAGTATCCTTATTTTTCTCTCTAACGGCAGATGCAATTTCTAATCCACTTTTATCTGATTTTAAGTTTATATCAAGAATTAATACATCAGTTTTATTTTCATCAATATAATCTAAAAGTTTTTCAACATTATCTGTTTTAAAACCTATTTTAGCATCATAACCATATTTAACAAAAATATTTTCAAGTATTTTGGAAAATTTATCTAGAATATTCAAATTATCATCGCAAATAACAAAATTTAACATATACATCCTCCTATTATATTCTGAATTGTTTCAAAAAAAAGTTCGACAAAAAATATAAAATTTCCTTTTTTTTCCAAAAGTAAATACAATATAATCTAAAATTATTTACATGTCAATAGATAATTTACAAAATTATCCAAAAGGTAAAAAGATTGATATTAATAATGTTTGCAACTGATACGATAAATGTTAATAAAGGGGAAATATTTTAAGTAATAATTTTATAATAAAATCATAAAATTAAAAAAAGAATAGGAGAAGATGAAGATGAAAAGAAAAAAAATAAAAATAATTACATTTATATTAATAATATTTGTATTTACTATAGCGATGATTCCGATAGAAATGCAATCAAAAGAAAAAACAATTTTATCAAATACAGAAAATCTTAGTAATAAGAAAATAGGTTGGGGAATAAAAAGAAATGACAATCATGAACAACCTGATTTAGGAAAAAACAATAGGGAGATTTTAGAAAAAAATAATGGAATAGCAATGGGAAATAGCAATGATAAATATATATATCTAACATTTGATGAAGGATATGAAGCAGGTTACACAAGTAAAATTCTTGAAACATTAAAACAAAATGAAGTAAAAGCTACTTTTTTTATAACAGCACATTATTTAAATACACAACCTGAACTAGTAAAACAAATGATAGATGAGGGACATATAGTAGGAAATCATACAGTAAATCATAAAAGTATGCCAACATTAACAGAAGAACAAATAAATACAGAAGTAATGGATATGCATAAAGCAATATATCAGAAATTTCAATATGAAATGAAATATATAAGACCTCCAATGGGAGAATATAGTGAAAAAACATTAGCAGTAACAAATTCATTAGGATACAAAACTGTAATGTGGTCATTTGCATACGAAGATTGGAATGAAAATAAACAACCTGATGAAACAAAAGCAAAACAAAAAATATTAGATAATGTTCATAATGGAGAAATAATGTTATTACACGGAAATTCAAAAACAAATACAAATATATTAGGAGACATAATAAAAGAAATAAAAAACATGGGATACGAATTCAAATCATTAGACGAATTTAAGTCCTAATGATTTGAGAAAAGGAGAAGCCTATGAAAAGAAAAAACAAAAAAACGATGTCACGAATAGACAGAATACTAGAAATACCTCAAGAAGTGTATTCTAATATTCCTAAAATAATAATAACAGGATTTGAAGAAATGATAATAGAAAATTTGAAAGGTATATTAGAATACGAGGATTACTATATAAGAATTAATACAAGCATCGGAATTATAAATGTAAATGGATATAATTTAAAGCTAGAAAACATGACAAATGATGATATAAAAATAACTGGCAAAATAGAAAAATTTGATATTGAAAGAAATATAGATGAATAAAAAGTGAAAGGATAAAAAAATACAAATGTTTATAAAAATATTATTAAGTTATTTAATTGGATATATAACTATAACAGTGGAAGGATATTACATAGAGAGATTTATAAATATATGTAGAAATAAGAAAATACCAATATGGAATTTGAGAAGAGAAAAAAATGTAAGATTAACATTAAATATAGGAATAAATGACTTTAAAGAAATAACAAAAATAGGTAGAAAAACAAAATGCAAAGTAAAAATAGTTAGAAAAAGAGGGTTGCCATTTATATTTAATAAATATAAGAAAAGAAAAATATTTGTTGGATTTTTATTTATTTTTATAGCTTTATTAATAATATCATCTAATTTTATATGGAATATAGAAATACAAATAGAAAATGATCAACAGGTAGAAAATATTTATCAAGATCTTATTGAAGCAGGACTAGAAGTAGGAAAACAAAAAAGAAAAATAAATACAAAAGAAATAATAAATCAAATTAGACTAAAAAGAAGTGACATTGCATGGATTGGAATTGAAATGAAAGGAACAAATGCAATAGTAAAAGTAGTAAAAGCAGAAAGTAAACCAAAAATTATAGATGATGAAGATTATTGTAATATAGTTTCAGATAAAAGAGGAATAATTACAAAGATAAGTGCACAAAATGGTACATTAGCAGTAAAAGTAGGAGATACGGTTGATGTCGGAACAGTATTAATAAATGGATGGATGGAAGGAAAATATACAGGAATAAGATATGTTCATGCTAAAGGAGATATAGAAGCAAAAGTATGGTATACAAAAAGTAAAAAAATAATGTATAACACTACGGAAAGAAAGAAAACAGGCGAACAAGAAAATAAATATAAAATAAAAATTAATAATTTTGAAATAAATTTGTCAAAAAGGGTTTCAAAATTTCAAATTTATGATACAATAGACGAAGAAAAGAAATTTAAACTATTTTCAGATTTTTATTTACCAATTATGATAATAAAAACAACAAATAAAGAAGTTATTGAAGAAACAAAAAAATATGAAATAGAAGAAGCAAAAAACTTAGGGATACAAGAATTAGAAGAAGAATTAGACAAAAATATTACAGACATGACTAAAATTGTGAATAAAAATATAAATGCCTATGAAAAAGAAGATGGAATAGAAGTGTATGTTACATATGAAGTTTTAGAAAACATAGGTACAAATGAAAAAATAGTATTTTGATTCATAAAACAAAAATGTTTATGATGAAAAAAGGAAAGGATGATTGAAATGGAAGAAAGAAGTCTTAGAATAACTGGAGCAAATACAACTTTTTTTAATAAAATAACAAAAACACTATCAAAAATGTTGATTCCAACAAGAATAGGAATAAATGGAATGCTAATTTCAATCAAAAGAAATAGTGTAATAAAAGCATATGAAAACTATACAAAAGAGAATGAAAATTATAATGAAGAAGAATTAGAAAAAAAATATGATGATGCTTATACAGCATACTTAGAATCTTTAGATAAATATGTAATGGATTCTATATATAAAAAAGTAAAAAATAATACAGCAACAGAATTTGAAAAAGATGCTTTAGCTAGATATTATGAAGTGACAAGTCTAAAAGAAAAAGAATATATGGACTATAAATATAGAAAACAAAAATACTTATTAGAATTAGATAAT
This sequence comes from uncultured Clostridia bacterium, assembly GCA_934130705.1. Next base: position 13,341 of record CAKOYL010000001.1, on the reverse strand, counting down.
GACGGAATACAAAATACACTAAAAGAAAAAGTTATAAATAAATATCATAAATTTTATATAGCAAAAATGGATAGTTTATATAAATCAATATTAAAAAATTACTCTATAAAATTAGCAGATACAACCAATATTTATGATTCATCAAATGATTGGATTTATACAAAAATATTCTATACTTTAGAAGAATATATACAAAATATATTAACATTAAAAATGAATATACAACCAAAGGAAGAATTTACAGATATAGTAGATGATTATGAAAAATTTGAAGCATATACAGTTGGAAAATTAGATACAAAAGATAATATTGAAAAAAATATGATTTTGTTAGGAATAAGTAGAAAATTGTTTACACACAGCATACCACTAATAGTTGCAGAACAATGTTACGAAAAATTATTAAAAGATGCTAGAATGTTAGTACAAGACACTAAAATGGCAGTAAAAAGAGAAAATGCTTATAATACTTTAATTAATTTAATAGAGGATTATAATGTAAGATTATTATCAACAAAAGTTTACTGGGACAATATGAAAGAAAGAGAAAACTATAAAAAATTCTGGGACAAGTACAAAGAAATATCAAAATTAAAAGAAGTAGACTTTGTAGAATATATGAAGCAAAAAGAAGTACTATTTATAAAAAATGATATGAAAAAAATGCAAAATACAAAATATGATTATTCAAAAATTATAGTATATTATAAAAGAAAATTAGTAGACTATGGAGCTATTAGAGAAATAAAAAATACATGTAGATCAGAAAAGAAATATACAGGAAATTTAAAACTAAAAGAAAATAGGGTGAGTGCATAATGTATGAAATAACATACTTAAATTTAGAAGAAAATGCTGAATATGAAGAAATAGTAAAAAAAGTAATAGCTAAATGTTATGAAGAAGAAAATCTATTAGACTCAAAATTAATAATAACAATAACATTTACAACACCAGAGGAAATACACAAAATAAATAAAGAATATAGACAAGTTGACAGACCAACAGATGTATTATCATTTCCAATGTTTGAAAGAAAAGAATTAGAAGAGAAAATAGAAAAACAAGACTTTGAGCATGAAGATGTTTTAGGAGATATAATAATTTCAATAGAAAAAGTAAAAGAACAAGCAATAGAATATGGACACAGTTTCGAAAGAGAATTAAGCTATATGATTGTACACGGATTTTATCATCTAATGGGATATGACCACATTAAAGAAGAAGACAAAAAAGAAATGAGACCAAAAGAAGATAAGATATTAAATGAATTGAAAATTACTAGAGAATAGAGGAATAATATGGAAGGTAAAGGTACAAAGATTTTAATAGTAATATTGATAATCTTAATATTACTATCAGGTGGATTTATGGCATATAAAATTATCGAAGGCAAAAAGAATAATATAACGCAAGAAGTATCTGAAACAAATAATGATGAAGACATATTAACTGCAGAATTGCAAGATAAAAAAATTCAAATTTATAATGGTACTCAAAGACCAATAGCGGTTATGATAGATAATCATAACCAAGCATGGCCACAAGCAGGTTTAAATAAAGCATATATTGTATATGAAATTATAGTAGAAGGTGGAGAAACAAGATTAATGGCACTATTTAAAGGCGTAACAGTAGATAAAATAGGACCAGTAAGAAGTTCAAGACACTATTTCTTAGACTATGCAATGGAAAATGATGCAATATATGCACACTATGGTTGGAGTCCACAAGCTGAAAGTGATATAAAAAAATATAGTATAAATAACCTAAATGGAATAACAGAAAGTACATCAACATTTTGGAGAGTAAAAGACAAAGCAGCACCTCATAATGCAGTTACAAGTACAGATGCTATACTAAAAGCAGCAAAATCAAAAGGATATAAAACAACATCAAATCAAAAAAGTGTATTAAATTATGTTACAGATGAAGTAAAATTAGAAGAAGGAATTTCAGCAAATAGTGTAACTATACCACACTCTACATTACAAAAAGTAAAATATGAATATGATGCAGAAAACAAAGTATATAAAAGATATGCAAGAAATAAAGCTCAAACAGATTGGGATACAGGAAGCTCAATAACAACAAAAAATATAATAATAACATTCTGCGATAATTACACATTAACAGATAGTGAAAATAAAGGAAGACAAGGACTAAAAAATATAGGAACATTTGATGGATATTATATAACAAATGGAAAAGCAATAAAAATAAAATGTACAAAAACAGCAAGAGATAAGCAAACAAAATATGAGGACTTAGAAGGAAATGAAATAAAAGTAAATGATGGAAATACGTGGGTAAATATTTGTCCAATAGATGCACAAGTAGAAATGGAGTGAAAAAATAATGAACGTTTATGATACTGCAAATAGACTAGCAGAAGAATTAAAAAAATCAGAAGAATATGCAAATTATAAAATGGCAAAAGAAACATTAAATATAAATCATGAATTAAAAAATAAAATAAAGGAATTTGAAGAAGCAAGATATGATGCACAAATAACAGCAATGCAAACAGGAAAAAATGATGAAGAAAAAGTAAAGAAAATGCAACAATTATATGTAGAATTAGTAGAGAATGATATGGCCAAAAAATATTTTGATGCAGAAATGAAATTTAATATTTTATTAGCAGATGTTAATAAGATAATTGGCGATGCAGTAAAAGATGTAATTCAATAAAAAAGAGGGATATTTAACATCCCTCCATTTTTAATAATAAAGGAGATTGAATTATTTATGGAATTTACAATAATTTTAGTATTTTTTACATTATTATACATATTTTTAAAAATAGTTTTTAGTGTAAAAATAAAACAATTAAAACAATTTGAAAAAGACGAATATCTAGATGAAATAGTTAGTAAATACCCTGAAAATAAAGTAATATGCAAAGAAATATTAGAAAAAGTAAATAATAATACTGTAAAAATAGAAGAAGATACCAATTCAAATGCAACATTATATTTAGTAATGAGCAATAAAATATTTATAGCAAATTTGAATAGAAGCTATACAAGAATTCAAACAATAGCTCATGAATGTTTACATTCAATTCAAGATAAGAAAATATTATGGAGTAATTTCATTTTTTCTAATTTATATTTATTGTATTTTGGTATTATTGCTATTTTAGGCGTTTTTAAAGTATTGCAATTTAAAATGTTATTTATATCAATATTCTTGGTATTAGGTTTAGTATATTACTCAATAAGAACTTATCTTGAAAATGATGCAATGATAAAGGCTAGATTTTTAGCAAAAGAATATATGAAAGAAAAAAATATTTCAACTAAAAAAGAAATAGAGTCTGTAATAAAAAAATATGATGAATTAAATGATATGGGCATAAAAATTGTTAATTTTAAATTTTTTGAAGGAATTATAACAAAAGCTGTAATTTTAAGTTTTATATTTTTGATATTTTAACAAATATTCACTTGCTTTTTATAATTTAATATGGTAAAATATGCAAGTAATAGAAAATCGGAAGAAACCGCAAGGAGGAATTATAAATGGAAATAATAAAAACAATACTAACAGTAATATATTTTATAGTAGCACTTGCTGTAATAATATTAGCAACAATACAAACAAAAGATGATTCAGGACTATCATCAACAATAACAGGTTCATCAACAAATAACTTCTATGAAAAAAACAAAGGAAGAACAAAAGAAGGAAAACAAAAAAGATGGACAATTATCTTAGCAATTGTATTTGCAATATTAACAATAGTATTAGGAATATTATATTTAGCATAAAACATAAAAAGGCGGGTAAAAAACTCGCCTTTTAATATATTTATTAAAAAGAAAGGAGAATTGCGAAATAAAGCAATTTAAAAATATGGAAAAACAAGAATTAATTTTGAATTTTATGAAAGACGAAAATTACACTCCAATGAAAGCAAAGGAAATAGCCATGTTTTTAGGAGTGCCCAAAAAAGAATACAACCAATTTTTAGACACAATAAAATATTTAGAAGAAGACTACAAAATAGTAAAAAACAAAAAGAATAGATATAGATTAATTGGAGAAAATTTCGTAGAAGGAACATATAGAAAAAATCAAAGAGGATTTGGGTTTGTAAAAATAGAAAACAGAGAAGATGAAATATATATAGCAAAAGAAGATTCTTTGAATGCCCTAAACGGAGATAGAGTATTAATTGAAATAACAGAAGAACAAAATAAAGTAAAAAGAGCAGAGGGGAAAATAAAGAAAATAATAAAACATGAAAAAGAAACAGTAGTAGGAACTTTCCAAGAAAGCAGAAATTTTGGATTTGTAGTGCCAGATGATAAAGCATTTGGAACAGATATATTTATATCAAAAGGAAAATTTTTAAATGCCAAAAATAATCAAAAAGTAGTAGTAAAAATAACAAAATATCCACGAAAAGGAAAAAATGCTGAAGGGGAAATCGTGGAAGTACTAGGCTCTATAGATGAAGCAGGAGTAGATATGTTGTCACTTATAAAAGAATATGATTTACCATCTGAATTTCCACAAAATGTTATAGAAGAGGCAAAAAAATATGGAGATAAAATAGACGAAAAAGAAATTCAAAATAGAATAGACTGTAGAAAACATATAATATTTACAATAGACGGAGAAGATGCAAAAGATTTAGATGATGCTGTAAGAGTAATAAAATTAGACAATGGAAATTATAGACTTGATGTACATATAGCAGATGTAAGCCACTATGTAAGAGAAGGAAGTTTATTAGATAGAGAAGCACAAATTAGAGGAACAAGTGTATATATGCTAAGTAGAGTTATACCAATGTTGCCAAAAGAACTTTCAAACGGAATTTGTAGTTTAAATGCAGGAGAAGATAGATTGACATTATCATGTTCAATGGAAATAAATAATAAAGGTGAAGTGGTTTCTGCAGAAGTATATAAAGGTGTAATAAATGTTACAGAAAGAATGAATTATCATGATGTGCAGAAAATATTAGATAAATCAGACGAAAACGTATTAAAAAAATATGAAAAATATATTCATAACTTTGAATTAATGGCAGAATTAGCACAAATATTAAAAGAAAGAAGACTAGAACAAGGTTACTTGAATTTAGACATTCCTGAAAGTAAAATAGATTTAGATGAAAATGGAAAAGTAATACACATAGGAAAATATGAAACAAGTTTTAGTAATGAAATAATAGAGCAATTTATGTTAAGTGCAAATGAAACAATAGCAGAAAAATTTTATTGGTTAGAAGCACCATTTATATATAGAGTACATGAAGACCCTGACATAGAAAAAGTAAAAGAATTAAATAAATTTTTATATAACTTCGGACTAAAAATAAGAATTGCAAATGAAAAAATATATCCAAAAGAAGTGTCAAAAATATTAGAGGAAATAAAGGGAAAAGAAGAGGAAAAGGTAGTATCAACTCTAATATTAAGAACATTAAAAATTGCAAGATATGAAGCGGAAAACAAAGGACATTTTGGTATAGCAAGTAAATATTACTGCCATTTTACATCTCCAATAAGAAGATACCCTGATTTATTTATACACAGAATCATATCAAAATATTTAGAAGAAAATTATGTTGTAAGTGACAAATTCATAGAAGATTTTAAACAAAAAGCAATTGACAGAGCAAAGGCATCTTCAGAAAGAGAAAAAGTCGCAACAAAGGCAGAACGTGATAGTGAAGATATGAAAAAAGCTGAATTTATGCAAGACAAAATAGGACAGGAATTTGATGGAATTATATCTTCTGTTACACAATTTGGGATTTTTGTTGAGTTAGAAAATACCGTTGAAGGTTTAATTAGATTTGAAAATTTAGGGAATGAGTATTTTATATATGATGAGGAAAGAAAAAGACTAATTGGCGAAAATTCTAATAAGGTTTATAAAATTGGTGATAAAGTAAAAATTAGAGTTATTTCTGCTAACAAATTACTTAGACAAATAGATTTTGAAATAGTAAAAGAATAATTTGACGTGATATTAAAATAATGTTCTATGACTTCGGGAAAATATATAAGCTTTTTGCGCTGATTAATATGTGAAACGTAATAATTTAGAAACTCTAAGCAAAATAATTGGAATAATGTTCTCGTGAAATCCTATTTATAGGATTTCAGCGAAGAAAAAGGTTCCAATTTTTTGCATAGAGTTTCTTAATTATGAAGTTGAACTATTAATCAGCGCAAAAAGCTTATATATTTCCCCGAAGCCATAGAATATTATTTTAATAGCACTACTACATTTGAAAAAATTACTACTAAAATAGAAAAACAAATTGTAGCAATTCCACCACTTTTATTATTCTCATTTTTTATTTCAAAAACAGCATAATATATACATTTTATTAAAGCATATATACTAAAAATAAAAAACAAAATATGATAAACAGAATCTTCCATTGTTATAAGCCTCCTAGTATAATTAGGTTTTATTTAAAAATAATCCAGAGTTAACATTTGTTTCTACATTAACCTTAAAAGTAGAATTTTTATAATTTTCAGTCCAATTATAATTTGTAAAATCCGAGTTTGTTCTAAATCTTAATAATGCATATTTTCCAAGACCATTTATATCACTTTTAAAAACTAAAGATGTTTTGTACAAATAGTCGGAAATTATATTTTCTAAATATTTATTGCATGAAGTTTCAATAGCACTAATTATATTGGAATTTAAATAATCAGAATTTTCATCTATAGAAAAAATTTTGGCGGTAAAAGTAGTATTAATTTTGATAAAAGGTGAATTATTAATAATATTAACATTTATTTTTGTTTTGTCTTTGGGAATTATGAGTATATCAAGGTTGGAATTTTTATCAGATGGATTAGGAATTGATATAAGAAAAGAGTTCAAATTATTACGCAAAATATGAAAACAAACAGTTTCCATTGAGGTTAATTCACCAGATAATTTATCGTGCTTAAAAGCTACCATTCCTATATTTTCAGCAGAACGAGTTCCTGATATGGGAGAAGAACCAGATTTTATTTCGGAATCATTAGAATTATTCGATTCTGAACTGTTAGCTTTTGAAGAACTCACACCACCTAAAATTGCATAAGGCTCACAACTATTGCACACAAGAGCATTATAAAAATCTCCAATAGTAGCATTTGATACATATCCAGTATATTTGCTAGAATTAGTGAAAATATCATAATATCTAGTTATTGAGGTCTCTAAACTAGGAATAGATTTTTTTATATAGAGATTTGCTGTACAAGTAGTTACAATTATATTGGAAGTTGGTCTTACTTGTACATCATTCATTAGTGTATAAATATAACTAGAAATTCCTTTTTGAGCAATTTCTTCGGAAAAAATGATATTTCTACAATGTGATAAATCTAGTTTTCTCGCTAAATAACTATTCATTATATTTATTGCATTTGGAATTGATGTTGCTTCTACAGCATCTTCTAAAATTTTGGTTTCTTGATTAGAACCTTCGCTAGTTGAAGGAGGATTAACAAATTGAAATGTTACCTTGATTTTGTCTGTATTAGTTGAATCAATCCCTAAAGCTACTACGAATGCTAAATTATCTATATTAAGAGCTTCATATGAATTAGAAAAGGCAGTAAAAAAAATAATAATTAGAGTAATAATAAAAGATTTTTTTATAATATTTTTCAAATTAATCACCAACCTTTTTCTTTAAAGTAGAGAGTAATAAAAGAATAATACCCAAAAAGATAATAGAAATACTTATATATCTATAAACATGGATTTCAAAAAAACTTGAAATTGAGTAATTTTTAGGTAAAATAGTAATTCCAAAAATTAACAAAGAAAAAATATAAATTAATTGAGAAGAATCTTTTAATTTAAAAATCTTTTTAAAAATATAAGTAGAAAATTTAAATGATATACTTAAATAACAACAAAATGCAATAGTCCAAATAAGAAGAAACAAAGATTCAAATCTTTGAAAGAAGTTACCAAATGCAATATATCTACTTACAGAAAATAATGGCATTATTTCATCGGTACTTACATAAATTGAAAACATAAAGAGTAAAGTTGCTACACAAATAAAAATAAATAAGCCCGATAAAATTGTTGATAAAATTGATATCATTTTAAATTTGCTAGGATCTTTTAAAAGCGGCGGTAAAAAATATAAATAAGAAATTCCAGTAAAAGCACCTATGTTTATTAAACCTAAAACAAATGTATTATGAAAACCTTCGCCTAATAGAGGGAAAATCTTTTCAAAAGAAAAGTTATTTAAATTTCCTATAAATAAGAGGATAATGCTAATCATAATAACTGGAAAAATTAAAGCAGTTGTTTTTATTGTGGAATTAAAACCTAGATTATTGGATATTGCAGTAGCAATAATAAATAGCATTATTATATAAATTATCTTTGTAAATGGATAATAAACAATATTTAGACCTTCACAAAAATTTCTTAAAAGCATTGCGGACGTAATAAGAAAATAGAAAATAAAAACAAATCCAACAATAATTCTAAAAATATTTCCACCTAGGTAGTTAGAAATATCAATAATATCAAAGCTAGGAAATTTTGAAAATAATTTACAAATTAATAAAGTTATAAGTGAAGCTATAATAGTTATATAAAGAATATTAATTAATGCACTTGTTTTTGTTTCATTTATGAAAGTTCTAGAAAGAGAAATAACAGTAAATGGTGCAAGAGCAGATAAGATAAGAGCTATAGCTTCAACAGTTCCAATTTTAAATTTTGACATATATAAATCCTCCTTAAAATTTTAAAATCTCCATTTCATAGATATTTTATTTTGCTTTTTTTCACGTTTTGATGATAAATAAGTTGCACGATATTCTCTTTTCCAAATAGGTGGAAGTAGTAATCCGTTATTTTTTGAGTTACTAAAAGGAGAATATGGAGCTGTGTAAGATACGCCGAAAGTTACTAAATCGCATACTGATGATAAATACACAAATATTCCAATCCCAATCCCTAAAAATCCACTAAGAAATCCTAAAGTAATAAAACCAAATCTAAAATATCTTAGATGAAAACTAAAACTAAAATCTGGAATTGCAAAAGAACTTATACCAGTTATAGCAACTATAATAATTAGAATTGGACTTACTATACCGGCACTTACAGCTGCTTGACCTAAAACTATAGCACCAACTATTCCAATTGTTGGACCAATAGGAGATGGAACCCTAAGACCAGCCTCTCTAATAATTTCAAAAGAAATTTCCATAATAAAAATTTCAAAAATTATAGGAAAAGGTACACTTTGCCTAGAGGACAAAATAGAGTACAATAATTCGGTAGGTATAATTTCACGATGAAAATTAGTAATTGCAATATATAATCCAGGTAATAATAATGCAAAAAAAGCAGCAATAATTCTTATAACTTTGAGAAAATTTGCAAATATAGTTTTTAAGTTTTTATCTTCAGGAGAAGATAAAAAATCTATTAAAATAGCAGGCATAATTAATGCATATGGTGAACCATTAACAATAACGATAACTCTACCTTGTAATATAGCATTTACAGCATTGTCAGGTCTTTCAGAAACTAATATTTTAGGTAAACCGAGATTATTGGTATCTGTTAAAAGTTGTTCTAATTCACCGGCAGATAGAAGAGAATCGATTTCTAAATTATTAATTCTATACTTAACTTCAGCAACTAAATCATCATTAGCTAAGTTATGCATATAACATATAGCACAATTAGTTTTTGTTATTTTTCCAACTTGAGTATTTTCAATAATCAAATTTTCATTATTAGTAAGTCTCCTCAAAAGTGATGTATTTGTACGTATATTTTCAACAAAAGCTTCATGAGATCCTTTGATAACTATCTCGTTTTCTGGTTGTGAAATATTACGTTGTTGAAAACCTTTAACATCAATATCAAAACCGATAGACAAAGTATCAACAAATAAAGCACAATTTCCAGAATTTACACCTGAGAAAATTTCTTCAAAAGAACTTTCCTGTTTTAAATTATTTTGAGGAACTAAACAGCTTTCTATATAATCAGCCAAGTCAAATTTTTTAACTTTTCTAACAGTAATATTATTAGTAACAGCTTCAGAAATAACTCTATTTTGTTCACCATTAAAAAGATTATTTCTATTTCTCATCATTAATGGTTCTAAAACATAATCATTTAAAATTTGAGAATCGACCATACCGTCAATAAAAAGTAAGAATGCTTTATATTGCTTTCCTTTAGCATTTAAAATAAATTCTCTAGTAACAATATCGCTATTAATTAATAAATTATATTTAGTTTTTAAATAATCTAAATTTACATCTAAACTAGGAAATACATTTTGAGATTTTTCTGGTGTAGGTTTACTATTTTGGATTGTAGTTGACTCTGGATTTTCTGAATTTCCAGGTAATGTAAATTGATATATATTTTTTGGTTTATAAGCAAATGCTTCATTTATAATATCTTTTATTTTCATAATATTTATAGTATTGGCAAAAAAAACTAAAATATACTGGTTTTTAAAAATGAAAAATGTTATAATAAAATATATATGCATGAAAGAGAGTGAATGAAAATGAAATCAAAAATAAAATCATTCATAATGATGCTAATATCATTGTTAGTAATAGCAATAATAGCTTTTTTTGGAGTTATATTTTATAATGAATTTGTACATTCAGATATAACAAGTGATGTACAAGAATTTATATCAAATATGACTGTTTATGGTGGTGGTATAGATGAGAATGTAGCAAAACCACAAATAATAGAAAAAACAATAGATACATTAGAACCAAGTAAAGAAAATGTAAAAGAGGATAATCAAGAGATTGATAAATATTATTATAGTCAATTAGATGAATATTCAAAGAAAATATACAAAGCAATGTATTCAAATAAAGAAAATATGAAAACAGGAACATATGAAATAAATTTAGGAACGCAATTTTCTAATTTACTTTCACAAAGTAATGGAGAAGAATTATTAGGAGAATATTACCAATCTGCAATAGAAGCATATACATATGATAATCCAGATGTTTTTTACATAGAATTTAATAAATTATACTTAAATATTGAAACAACAACTAGAACAAACGTAAAATCATATAGAGTTTTTATTAATGCCGGAAATAATACTAATTATTTAACAAAAGAATTTTCTTCAAAAGAAAAAATTGACACAGCTTTAAATGAAATTGAAAAAGTCGAAATGTATTTTACTCAAAATCAAAAAGAGAATACATATGAAAACATAAAGAGTGTTCATGACTATTTAGTAGAAAGCATAGATTATGAGCAAACAATATCAAAAGATAATATTTACAATATATATGGAGCATTAATTAATAAAGAATGTGTATGTGAAGGGTATGCAAAATCATTTAAGTATTTAATGGACTGTTTAAATATACCATGTGTTGTAGTCGCAGGGAAGGCTACAACATCAGAAGGAGGAACAGAAAATCATGCTTGGAATTATGTACAAATAGAACACAATTGGTATGCAATAGATTGTACATGGGATGATCCAGTTATTATAGGTGTAGGAATAGTAGGAAATACAACTAAATACAAATATTTTCTAAAAGGAGAAAAGGAATTTAACGAATCACATTTTCCAAGTGGACAATTTACTGAAAATGGCAAAATATTTGAATATCCAATACTAAGTAGTACAAATTATAGATAAAGAAGGAGAAAATATGTTATTAAGAGATATGTTAATAAAAGATAATAAAAAAATAAAAGTATATGCGTTTGTGGGACCATCAGGTACAGGAAAAAGTTATAGAGCACAAATGGTAGCAAGTGAAAAAAATATAAATTTTATAATAGATGATGGTTTATTAATAAAAGACAATGAAGTTATAGCAGGAGAATCAGCAAAAAAAGCACCAACAAAAATTGAAACAGTAAAACATGCATTATTCTATAAAGATGAAGAAAAAGAAGAAATAATAAAAGCATTAAAAAAATATAAACCAGAAAGTATTTTAATATTAGGAACATCTGATGGAATGGTAGAAAAAATAGCAGCTAATCTAGGATTACCAGAAATATCAGAAACAATATATATATCAGATGTTGCAACACAAGAAGAAATGGAAACAGCAAGAAGAATTAGAGTAACAGAAGGAAAACATGTTATACCAGTCCCAACATTTGAAATAAAAAAAGATTTTTCAGGTTATTTATTAGATCCATTACAAATATTTAAAACAAAAGGAAAAGGACAACAACCATATATATCAGAAAAATCAATAATTAGACCAACATTTAGTTATATGGGGAATTTTACGATATCTGATACAGTATTTAGACAAATTTTAGAATATTTAGCTTCAAAGACTCCAGGAATATATAAAATTCAAAAAATAAGAGTAGACAACTTTGGAGAAGGTGCTAAATTATATATGGAAGTTACAGTTGTGTATGGTTTTAATTTAATAGATGGAATAAAACAATTTAAAATTAAGGCTAAGAAAGAAATTGAAAAATTAACAGCGATGAATGTGGAAGAATTTGAAGTCGTAGTTAAAAATGTTTATGTTCCACAGAGAGGAGAATGAAATGAAAGATATTTTTAAAATAATAAATAGAGGAATAGTTAAAGGAGCAATTTGGATTTATTGTAAAGTAGTATATAGATTTGAAGTAATAGGAAAAGAAAATATACCAAAGGAAGGACAAGTGATTATATGTGGAAACCATAGAAGCTTTTTAGATCCACCTTTAATAGAAGTTACAACAGGAAGGTATACTAGATTTTTAGCAAAAGAAGAATTAACTAAAAATAAATTTTTTGCATATTTAGGCTATGTATTTGATTCTATTCTAGTAAAAAGAGATTCAAAAGAGGTTATAGCACTTAAAGAATCTTTGAAAACTTTAAAAAACGGAAATTGTTTAGCTTTGTTTCCAGAGGGAACTAGAAATGGTTTAGCTAAGGGAGAAAAAGTTAAAGATGGTGCAGCTTTCTTTGCAGTAAGAAGCGGTGCACCAGTTGTACCATGTGGAATAAAAGGCGGAGAAAAAGGTAACAGAAAGGTTACTATTACTTATGGAAAACCTTTAGATTTTAGTGAGTATAAGGGTAGTAAAGATAAGGAAGTTTTAGATAAAGTTACTGAAGAGATTATGAGTAATATTATTGAGCTTACAAAATAAAAAGAATTTACATAATTTTTAATGAATACTAATTGACAATTTATTGATTTGGTAGTATAATTTTAAAGTTAGAACAAAAAATAAAAAAGTAAAAAATAAATTTTAAAGGGGTAATAAAAATGAACAACCAAAAAATAAGAAACATAGCAATAATAGCACACGTTGACCATGGAAAAACAACACTAGTAGATG